>CACFJZ010000037.1 GCA_902566725.1 uncultured marine group I thaumarchaeote | reverse complement strand
CTATCTCTTGTTTACCAAAATTAACATCATTAATTTCATATCGTGTAGTTTCTTCTATTGAAATTCCAAGTTCATAATTTACAGGATCAGTTAAAACATTATCGTAACTATTAATTGTAAGAACTGAAATTTCAAACTCGTATAACCCGCCATTTTCAAAAATTTCTCCTTCAAAGTTGTACTGCTCACTTGCTAAACCAAAAAATGACGCAAACGTTTCACGTTCCATAACTTGTACTTGTTGATTATCAGATGGTGTTAGATTCATTATCAGTACGCCATCATCTCTTTGAAATGTTTCACTAATTATGGGATTGCCACTTTTGATTAAATCAACTTGAAATGTTACGTTATCAATTGATCTGACTTCGTTTGATTCAATGTTTGTAAAAGTTTCAAAAAAATCAATTGAAATTTGTCTGATTCCTTTTTCTTCTCCATCTATGTCGGTGTAAATTGTTGATGAGTTTACTTCCAGAGTAGCTTCCATATCTCCAATCATCACTGGCGGCATTGTCTCAGATCCAAGACCGTGTCCATAGGAATCTGAAATTTGCCCAACAAATAGAGCCCCCAAAAGAAAAACTGGAATTATCAGAAATTTGGAATTCATATAATGAATTTCCCTTTTCTATAATTAACTGATGTCACATATTCATCTCAGGCTCGATTTAGTTATAACAAAACAATTAAGATTATAAACCAATTCTGCAAGGAGTATACATTATGGTTAATCAAGGCGCCTCTAAAGATGCTTGTCCACGTTGTGTAAAGGGCAAAATGGTCACAGATAACGAATCTGGCGAAATGTTTTGCTCCAAGTGTGGATTTGTAATGTCAGAAAAACTACAAGAATCTGGCCCAGAATGGCGTTCTTTCACACAAGATGAACATGGTGACAGAGCAAGAGCTGGTGCACCAACATCACTAACAATGCACGACATGGGTCTTGCAACTGTTATCAATCCTGTAAACAAAGATGCATCTGGTAAACCACTCACTGCATCAATGAAAAATACAATTGAAAGATTAAGAACATGGGACAGTAGAAGTCAGGTTCACGAACCAGTTGACAGAAACTTTAGACAAGCATTCAGTGAATTAAATAGATTAAAAGACAAATTAGCAATTTCAGAATCTGTTGTAGAAAAAGCAGCTTACATTTATCGTAAAGCACTAGACAAAGGTCTTGTAAGAGGACGTTCAATTTCTGCACTAATGGCATCAGCATTGTATGCTGCATGTCGTGACACAGAAACTCCACGTAACCTAAAAGATGTTGAAATTGCTGCAAACATCAAAAGAAAAGATATTGCAAGATGTTATCGTTTACTTGTAAAAGAACTAGATTTGAAAATGCCTGTAACTGATTCAGTACAGTGTGTTGCAAGAATTGCAAGTAAAATTGGAATTGCAGAAAAAACAAAACGTTATGCAATCAAGGTCTTGAAAATTGCACAAGATAATGAGGCATCTGCTGGAAAAGATCCAATGGGATTAGCTGCAGCAGCATTATACCTATCATGTGTAAAAAACGGTGAAGACAAAACACAACGTGACATTGCAGAAGCTGCAAACGTTACTGAAGTTACAATCCGAAACCGCTACAAAGGCTTAAAAGAATCTATAGACGTATAAGACAATTATTTATCATTTGCTTCTGTAACAAAACCACCCTTACCTTCTGGTGGAGGAATTTTCTTTGCACTGCCCAATCCAATTGTTGTTATGATTACAGATGTTAGTAAAATAAAAAATACAATTTGTGGATATGCCTCTCCATTTTGTAATCCCATTGTAAGTGGTATTGTTGCAAGTACAGCAGCAGCCAATCCTCTTGGTATCATCACTGATGTTACTTTCTTGTCTAACTTTGAGAATCCACGCACAAGCGCTGTATGCGTAATTGCAATTCTTCCAACGTAAATGGCAACAGCAGCTAAAATTCCAAATATGACATATTCAATTTGGCCAAAGCTTGCTAGTAATCCTACAAAGACAAAGAAGAATGCCCTTACAATGAATGTCACTTGAGTGTGAAGTGAATTATCTATAGTATGTTCTGGAAGTTTGATGTGTAATTTCTTGAGCAGATATTTCTTGTTTCCAAGCATCAGTCCAAATACAAGTGCTGTTAGCGCTCCTGATTCTCCAAATGAGTTTGCCAAGAAAAACAGTAAGAACAAAACACCTAGTGTAAGCATGTAGTTGTGCTGTGCGTTGCTTAGTTTCGATATGATAAACATCCATGGTATTCCAACACCAAATCCTAGAATTAATCCGACTATGACCGCCCGTCCAATTGTCTCTCCCAGCAGATCTATACTGAAATTTCCTGTAAGGACTGCCTCAAACAAGACAAAC
>CACFJZ010000036.1 GCA_902566725.1 uncultured marine group I thaumarchaeote | reverse complement strand
CCTATTACACTAAAACAAATCATGTTCATACATTCAGCCAATGATGGGTTTACTTTTCCTGGCATGATTGAAGAACCTGCGTGAACTGCAGGAATTCCTAATTCTGATAATCCTGCAACTGGTCCTGATGCCATTAATCTGATGTCATTTGAAATTTTACCAAGTTCAATTACAAAATTTTTCAAAGCTGATGATGCATTTGCAACTGGAAATTTACTTTGTAATGAATACTGCATATCTTTTTGTGGTTTTAATGGTAATTTTGAAACTCTAGCTAATTCAGTTATCACTGCCTTACGATAACCTTTTGGTGTGTTTGCTCCTGTTCCTACAGCAGTTCCGCCAAGTGCAACTTGAGCCAATTCTTTTTGTGATGCGACAATCTCATTTCTTGCGTTTGTTAAAGATGTAACATATGCTGCAAATTCACTTCCTACTGTAACTGGAAGTGCATCCATTAGATGTGTTCGTCCAATTTTTTTATATTTTGAAAATTGCTTTGCTTTTTTATTTAGAGATTTTATCAATTTGTCAATGGCTGGAAGCATTTCTTTAAATGAAAACAAAATTGACATGTGCATTGCAGTTGGATATGTATCGTTACTTGATTGTGACATGTTTACGTGATCATTTGGATGTAAGAATTCATACTGGCCTTGTTTTTTTCCTAGCACTCTTAGTGCAACATTTGTAATTACTTCATTTGAGTTCATGTTAAATGCTGTACCTGCACCTGAGTTTATCATATCCACCAAAAACTGATCAACAAACTTTCCTGCAAGTATCTTATCACATGCTTTAACAATTGCAGTTCCTTGTTTTCTGTTCAATGTTTTAGTTTTCATGTTTGCAACTGCTGCAGAGCGTTTTATCATAACAAAGGACTTTATCAGATTCCTGTGGGATGGACTTCCTGTAACATTATACTGTTTGATTGCTCTTCCCGTAAATGGACCATAATATGCATCTGCAGGAATTTTAACTGGCCCAAGTGAGTCTTTGTCAGTTCTATATTTCAACAATATCTGTAACATTCTCGCAAATAAAAATTGAATTTCTTTAACTAAATCATTCTGCGATCACATATTCTTAGACTATGGAATAAAATCTACTAATAGTACTAGACACAAAATACTGAACATTTTATATAGTCTAGTCCAACCATCGAATGACATGAATAGACGTTATAGTACTATCATGACCGTAGCTGCAGTAGCAGTTATGGCAGGCGCACTATTCGGTAGTTCTTTTACTGCTCCACAAATTGGCGGTACTGCTCTTGAAACAAAGGCAGACCCACTTGCAAAAGTAGCCAGTATGGGCGGATTAGAACTAGTAATGCCTGAAGCATATGCAGCAGGCCCATGTTCAGACTTGTTAGACTCAGGTCGTCCAGTGGTAAACTTTGATCTTACTGGTGTGAGTGTAGAACTCCCAACCTTGTCAGGTACATACAGTGCAATGACATTCAGTGAGACAATCCCAGGACCAACCCTTAGAGTTACACAAGGTGACGTTGTACACATGACATTAACCATTCCTGGTGATGAGGTAACTCAACACGGAAATGACATGCATGCATCACAAATGTCATCAAAACCTTACATGGGTGCAGTAAACATCGGTGAAACTGGTGAATACTGTTTTGTTGCTGAAGTTCCAGGCGTTTTCAAATACCACTGCTCTGGTGTTAATGTAGCAGCAATGGACCAACACGTACTATCTGGTATGTATGGTATTACCATTGTTGACCCACTTGACGGTTACAAAAGACTAATGGTGGAAAAAACAGCAGTAGTAGGTGGTGAAGTTGTAAAGGACAAACAATTCTATGATGCAGATGCACTAGAGTTCCAATTGCAATATAACCAGTTGTACTTAACTGACGCTGGTACATACGATATGTCAAAGATGATGGCACACTCCACATCCCAAACTGTCGTTAACGGACAAGCATTTAGTTATGTTCCAAATGGAATTCATAACTTGTTAATGTTCGGTGATGCAAACAAGAACATCTTCATCGCACAACCATGGAATTCAATGGACTTGAAACAACATCAATCACAACTACTCTTTGTACCAACTGATGAACACGTTAGATTCTTCATTGAGAATCAAGGTAACGAACCAGTCTATTGGCACATTGTTGGTGAAATTCTAGATAGAGTTACACAAGCAAACAGAGTACAAGCACAAGGTACTGAAACATGGCTACTCGGTGGCTCACAAAATATGATTGTAGATGTCGTATTTGATGAACCAGGCGTTTACGCAGCAGTAAACCATGATTATGCAGCTATCTATAGTGGTGCAGCAACTGTTATCGTTGCAGGTCTCCCATTAGATCCAGTTAACGAAACTGCAGCAGCTATCTCAACTGAGAAATTCCCAGTTATTGATGGTGCAGTCGCAGCAGGTTCATACGCTGGAGCTCTAGGAAATCCATCTGATGCAGTTCCACCAGCAGGAAAGAACACAATTTCACATCCTGCCTTGAACGTAAAATGTATGTGTACTGATGATTATGCAACTTCATTAGTTGAAAACGGCGCTATACCTCTATGGGAAGCAGTTCCTGCAATACTAGCTGAAGCTGGTATCTAGAAC
>CACFJZ010000035.1 GCA_902566725.1 uncultured marine group I thaumarchaeote | reverse complement strand
AAATTTTGAAAAGTACACTGAATTTTAATATCTAATCCAGGGCCATTAAACATGGCAGATAAAACACCATACGTTCTAGTTAGCGTCTTCAAAGAGGATGCAAATGAACAAGAAGTGGCAGGAGCCGCAGGCAGAATTGCTACAATCATTGACGACTGGAATGCCAAAGGAAATATGATTTGGAGTGGAGCATTTGATGATAATAAAACTTCAATGTCAGTTATTGAAGGAGACCAAAAAGAGGTAGAAGGATTCTTCAAGACATACAATGATGCATCTAAATCATTTCTTTCATCATACATGTATCAATGGGATGCAATGCCAATATTGTCACTACTTGGACAAAAACAAGTAGTACAATAATTGTGAGAAGTTTCACATTATTTTTTTAATCAATTACGTATCTTTTTGCCCGCTGGACATGCTGTTCTTCAAGATGTTTTGCCATCATTACTCCAAGCATATAAGAACGTGCCACTGCATCATCAGGATTTTGTTCCAGAGCTTTGGCATTAATTTCAAATCCATCCGCTGCAACTTTTTTAAAATCAGTCATACTTTACAGTTTAATCTAATCGTTTTAAGATCTTTCGGTTTTTGAGATATGTGATGAGTAAGTAAACCCCTCCAAGAATAAACCCTATACTACCTACAACTACAATCATAGTGGTAGTTGTTTGAAAGCTTGTTCCAGCATCATATGCAGAATATACACCAACAAAAATGAAAAACATTCCTAAAACGAGATATGTTCTTTGATAGAAGAGATTCATCTAGATCGAGATCAATTCTAATTGAGAGTTTTCAGTTACCTTGTATTTGTCGACGTACCCTGCAGTCAATTCAAGAACATATTGTGCATTGTCTGCAGAAACACCAACAGATTTGCAACTCATGACTTCTAGAGGAGTGATACAAGGTGGAACATTTTTTTCAATTGAAACTACATTTCCGTTTTCATCAAACCATAAAATATCAAGAGGGAATTGCATATTTTTCATCCACATGGAACGGGTTCCAGGCTCATCAAAGACAAACAGCATTCCCTTGTCATTAGCAAGAAAATCTTGTGACTCCCACATCAGACCACGCATTTTTCGGGGCTCAGTATCTGCCAAGTAGACCTGCAAAAGTTTATCATCTAATTGAACAGTTCCCATCAAAAAATTAGAGTTTGATTCAATGCTTACTTCAGAGGGTAATGATAACATGCCTGCGACACCAACAATTACAGCTGCTGCACTAATCGGAATTAAAACCTGTAAACGAGTAGGCATGTCTTACAGTATATCAGAGAAAATAAAAACTAAAGCAATTACAATGATGCTTTGAATTTATGGATTGAAGATAGTGTCTCATGTGTATTATGGCCAATATCTTTGAGTGTCGTTCCATTGTATTTTTTATCAAGATATCTTCCTGCCAGAATCATAGGTGCGCCAACTGCTACAGTAACACCGGTAGGTTCAGGAATCCACAACATGATAAATCCTAATTTTTGCATTTTCTTGCCTGGAGCAGATGCACGATTTAGGGCTCCAAGAGATTTTGATGTTTTTCTATCATCTAAACTTCCTATGTCAGAATATAGGCTAGAACGTCGAGATGCAGATTCTTTCATTATTCTGAGTTGTTCAATCTTTGCTCTTAGAGGATCTGTCATTAATCAATATTTTGAAAAATATAGTTAACAGTCAGTGATCAAAATAGGCTACATTCAAGTCAAGATTTGATTACAAAAAATTTCCAATTTATATAAAAGGAAATTCATATCGCCATAATGAAAAAGAAGACATCACGTAGATTGGATTCAATCAAGGCAGCACATGAGTCAGAAAAATCAATTTCCATATCAGACAGAGTTGAAGATTATCTAGAAGTCATATCAGAACTGGTAGACATGAAAGGATATGCTGCAACATTAGATATTTCAAGATACATGAATGTCAGTGCTCCAAGTGTTACAAAAATGCTCAAAAAATTAGATGCGGAAGGATTCTTGGAATATGAAAAATATTATGGAATCAATCTTACAGAAGAAGGTCAACGTGTTGCAGATATGATAAAACAAAAACACGGAATATTACTTGAATTTTTTGAGATTTTAGGAATTGGGAAAGAGATTGCAAATCAAGATGCAGAAGGGATTGAACATCATCTTAACCCAAAAACAATCAGACAGATTAGAAAATTTGTTACATTTTTCAAAGCAAATCCAAAGTTAATGAGTAGTTTTAATGAATTCTGAAAGATTATCTGAAGATTTCCTCAATCTTTTTACGACTGCCCTTTAAGAAGAATAATCCTCCAGCACCTAACAATGCAAATGGAACTGCATAAAATAGCATATCTAGTACTGGATCTCCACACATACCATACTGTAAGAACATCTAGTATTTGAAATTTTTTAAAGGATTAGCAAATTTTGAATTAATCCCGCTTTAGGAATATTTCTAAAGAGTCTGCCGTACTAACAAATCTTGAGAAACGCTTACCCTCAGATGAACGCTTTAAGACTTTGATTTTCCCTCTCTTGCCAATTTTGGATGAAAATAGGAATTCACCATTAACCACAAAGTTTGCAATATTTCCAGTGAATTCCCTATCTACTTCAAAAATGAATGCGGTTCTAGATTCTGAAAAATCATAAGGTAATGCCATAGATGGAAGTTCTCTTTGAACACCATGTTCTTCAACATCAATATGTAAGCCAATAGTTTTTTCTAATTCCTGAATGTTTTTCCCAGCCTTGCCAATTAAAGAGGGAATTGAATCACTTGAAACAAAAACTTTGATTCTTCCAGGCCCTTGAAATTCAATTTTTGGATGTGAATCAAATCGATATAGATGTTCAAGGATTCGTTCTTCAGCTAAATGTTCGATTCCAGTTTTTTGGGAGCCATTCTCATCAACGGGAATGATAATGTTTTCTTCTCCAAATGTATAGATCTCATATTCTAAATTGTTCGTTTCAAAATCAGAAATTTCTATTACAGGACGAGCCAGATCTTGTTCAACCATTCCAGATGGAACCTTAACTTTTAGTTCCAGATAATAGACTTTAGCGATTTCACCGTCTTTTACATAGATTACAGTATCCAACACATTTGGAATAATTCCAAGCTCAATTTTTCCAATGAATCTTTGAATTGCATCTATTGGCGTGTTTGCATGAACAACCCCAACCATTCCAACACCTGTCAATCGAAGATCACTGAAAATTCTAAAATCCTCTCTACGACGTACCTCATCAAATATAGTATAATCAGGTCTAACAAGTAACAAAACGTCAGCAGAATTTTCAAAACTTCCATCAAGTCTTGTATATTGTGTTAC
>CACFJZ010000034.1 GCA_902566725.1 uncultured marine group I thaumarchaeote | reverse complement strand
ATAATATCAACATTCATCATTCCAGTGACGACAAGAATGTTCTTGTCCCATCTGTGAACTGCTGCCTGTACGTGATACTTTTCAGTAATCTCGTATTTTGGCACGTTGATGTCGACACCCTCGTTGAATACTATCTCCAGGTGTACATGAGGCATCATATCAGGGAATTTACGTTCCAAGGCCATGACATTAACCAGTAGGTTAGAATCAGTTTTTGGGAATAGTTGTGAAACATCACCCATGAAGTCACTGTACATGACTTCTAGTTTTTGGCCTCTTACGTTTTCATTACCAGATTTTGCCAATTCTCTTCTCCTTTGAGTAGTCTTCATGCAATATGCAACCTGCAATGAATCCCATGATTGCTCCAAATATTATGTGGAGTATCAATGCATTGTAGTATATTTTGTCGCTGTTAAACAACAAAGTTGCTAATGCTTCTTGTTCTTCCAAGTTGAATTCAGATACATCGGTAATAATCAATTCTACTTCCATTATTGGAGTCATGACAAACATGTGAATTGGTAAGAATGCCAATGTGAAGACAATAAGTCCAGTCCATACGCCAGTGATTATTGCCTTTGGGACAGTAACCAATCTGAAGAACCTCCATATGTTTGAGGCCAATAAGTACATGGCACCAATTAATGCTGCAACACCCATGTGAGCAATAAAGCCCAAGGCAATTGCGGAGGCATCATCTACGCCCATTGTGACACCAATAGTTTTGTAGAAAGTTCCTGCCGGGATATCTAACATTTGATCAATTGCAAAGAATGATGAAAATAATGCAAAACCTCCCATTAGGCCTGCACCAATTCCAGCTTTTGCCAAACCGATCTTTGTTGGAAGTGTTTGTGTTGTGCTCATTAAACAGTTTTTGCCATTCATAATATTTATGGGTTATGCACTAGAGTATGTCTAGTGCTAAGAATTAGTCACTAGACTACAATGGTGGTAAATATTGGGCACTAGACTCATCTTTGGTCACTATGGTTTTATACTATAACATGCCTACAGAGTTCATGACAGAAGAACAAGAATGGGCAAGTCTCCTGGCAGAAGTTTTTGATAAACTAACTGCAAAACACGCAGCCATAACATACAAGTTCGATAAATTAGAACTAAGTGGCATGGTGGACAGAAACGGTAAAAAAGTTTCAACTGGAACTGTAGTGTTAACAGGCGGCTTGACAATAACCACAAAATAAACAGGATGGGAAACTAGAAATGAAAAGTGACCTACCTGCCAATTTTTTACTTTACCTCCGAAACGGAGATTTAACCATAAGTGATGGAGACGGAACAGCCATAGAATTTTCATCAAAAGGAAATGTTAGAAGAATTAACATCGCACGCTTACCTACAAAAATTCCAGGTAAAATGGGTCTGATTAAGCAATTAACAGAGGCCAAGCATATAGGAAAGGTTCTAAAAGATGAGAAAGTAACTCTTGAGATACTACATAAAAACAAACTAGTCCTAAAAATGGGGAAAAATGCAAAACCAAAACTATCCTCAATACTCACACTAAGCAAAGATATTGAGATTGTGGATCTAAAAGAACTTAGAAAATTAGACAAGGAGTAAAAATGAGTCAACAGGCAAATTCGAGTAATTTAGAGAAAATGACAGCATTGAAAGAAAATGCAAGAATTAATGATTATTCAATTTTAGTCACGGGAGCCACAGGATTCATTGGAAAAAAACTTCTAGATAGATTGGCAGCTACTGGTTTCAAAGTAACTGCAATGTCTAGAACAAAACATCCAGATTCAAAGAATGTGAAATTTGTGGCAGCAGACGCGTTTGATATGGAATCATTATGTAATGCAATGAAAGGAATTGAGATTGCATTTTATCTATTACATTCTATGGAGGGATCTAAAAAAGAATGGGAGCAATTTGCAGACAGGGAAAAAATGCAAGCCCAGAACTTTCTCAAGGCAGCAGAGAAATCAGGCGTAAAAAGAATAATCTATCTTGGAGGATTAGTGAATGAAAGTGTAGAATTATCAAAACATATGAGAAGTCGACAAGAAGTAGGACAAATTCTTGCATCAGGAGATATTCCTGTGACTGAGTTGAGAGCATCAGTAATTGTGGGGGCAGAAGGAGGCTCATATGCAATGTTAAGATATCTGGTCGAAAGATTACCACTCATGGTTTGCCCAAGATGGGTTAAATCTACAACACAACCTATTGCAGTGGATAATGTAGTAGATTATTTAGTCGGCGTGATAAAGAATCCAGTTACAATAGGAAAAACATTCGAGATTGGTGGACCAGACAAAATGACATACGAACAATTAATGCGATTATACTCATCCATTTTGAACAGAAATTTGAATATAATACAAATTCCATTTCTTACTCCACGGCTCTCATCATATTGGATTGATTTAGTAACACCAGTAAAAGCATCACTTGCAAGACCACTAGTTGATAGTCTAGTCCACGACTCATATGTCAAAGACAAAACAATTGAAAATGTTGTCCCCATCAAACTAAAACATATGACAGAAGCAATTAGTGAGGCCCGGGAAGAATCAAAGGCATTTCGTAAAATCTCAAAAGAACCTGAAGAAAAAACATCTTACAAGGTTAATCAAAAGATATTGTTAGTTTCATTAATTGCTATGGCATTAATTGGTTCAACATACTACTGGATGGATGATAGAACAGATGTGTGGGAACCACTATGGTTATTTGGCTCATTCATTTGGTATGTATCAATCATATTTGCCATATCATTTGTTAGGCAGAAAGCCAGACTAGGATATCTGATTGGTGGCATATTGGCATGGATTACACTTGCATTTTGGATGTTCGATAACTTCTATGTTGTATTTGAGATGTCATTAGTAGCATCAGAGCCAAGCATAGATGTAACAATACGAAACTTCATTGGCGCTGCGATTGCAGGATTGGCAATATTTTCATCTCATAATGTGTTCCACAAAGTAAGAATTTACCAATCAAGAGGAAAGCCAATCAAAGAAACTGCAGGGGCAGAGGTTCCAGAACAATCAAGACCAGTCTATGCTACAGATTTCTCATAATCAAAAAATTTTATTATGAAAAAGTATTTGAGATTGAGGTATCTTCTTCCATTGCGCTTTGTAGGATTTTTTGTACCTGGAGATGTTTTGACAAACATTCACGAGATTCAAAATTTGAATGATCAAATATGGATTTACCGCAGAAGACACAATCTACCTTAGGATCTTTTAGCATCAATATTTCACCTAAACTAATAATGTCAATTTTACATATAACCAGAATGCACCAAAAGACTCACCTAAGTGAGGGTTTTCATATATACTCAGAAAAGCCAGAGAAATGATGA
>CACFJZ010000033.1 GCA_902566725.1 uncultured marine group I thaumarchaeote | reverse complement strand
TGATATTCTACAAGGTATTGAATCTCAAATAAATGCGTCCGTAAAATATTGTACAAACTTAGATTGGGAAGATGCAATGAAAGCTGTAAAAGAATCACAAATCTTAGTAGTTCCGTCTAGAACTGAAAGTATTCCGCAAGTAATTAAAGAGGCATTTTTCTTAAAAGTACCTGTTATTGCAACAGATGTTGGTGGAATTCCAGAATTAATATCTAATCATACAACTGGATTACTAGTTCCATCTGAAAATCCTGAAGAATTAAAAAATACAATTAATTCATTACTACAAGATGACAATACAAAGCAAAAACTCTCAAAAAACGGCTTTGATTTTATTAATAAAAACTTTAGTTGGGATGTATTATTAGGAAAATATATCCAACTATACGAGTCATAACTGTGATTTTATTAAACGGGTAAAATTAGGAAATTTATGAAAATATCAATCTTGGAATATTTAGTATGTCCTTCGTGTCGTTCAAAACTAAAACTAAAATCAAAATCAAAATCAAAAAATGAAATTTACGAAGGAAATCTAATTTGCACTAAATGTAATGATAAATTCAAAATTTCTAAGGGTATTCCTAGATTTGTTGTTGATATAACAAAAGATTTTGTTAGAACTGAAATGGCATTTTCTGAAAAATGGAAAACTCACCATACAAATCATCATGCTAAAGATTGGATCGAATGGCAAAAAAAATGGTTTTTAGATAGATTTGATTGGAAATCAATTAAACCCTTCAACACATTTCTTAAATCAAAAGAATTCATTCTTGATGCTGGAACTGGAATTGGAAATAGCGCAAAAATGTTATCTGTAAATAACTCTTCAACAGTTTTTGCATTAGATGCTAGTGACAGTATTGATTTTGCATACAAAAAATATGGAAAATCTAAAAACATACATTTCATACAAGCCGACATTAGACAACTTCCATTCAAAAAATCATTCTTTGATTATATTTTCTCTGATCAAGTGTTACATCATACAAAAAACACTGCAACATCTTTCAAATATTTAACGAAATTTCTACAAAAGAAAGGTCATATCTCAATATACGTGTATAACAAAAAAGCACCTGTACGTGAATATGTTGATGATTATATTCGACAGAGAACAATCAAAATGTCTGTTGCAGAATGTACAGAATTCTCTAAAGATATGGCACACCTTGGTAAAGCACTTTCTAAACTAAAAAAGAAAATTACCATCTCGAAAGATATTCCATTATTAGGCGTAAAATCTGGTACTTATGACGTCCAACGTTTCATCTATTGGCATTTTCTAAAATGTTTTTGGGATGAATCTGATAACTTCGATAGAAGTGTTGGTGTAAACTTTGATTGGTATTATCCAAAATTCGCATATCGACACACTCCAAGTGAAGTCAAAAAATGGTATAGAGATTTGAAAATAAAAATTATTACATTTAAAGAAATTGAAAGTGGAATAAGTGTAACAGGTCAGAAAAAATAATTATCTCTCAAAATCTTTAACATCATTGATAAATTTTTTAGCAATTATCTCCCAAGAAAAATTTTCTTTGACAAACTTTCTTCCTGATTCGCCCATTTTCTGTCTCAAGTTCTGATCATCTTGTAACACCCTTAAACAATCAATAATTTTTTGTGAATCACCTTTGTCAACTAAAAATCCATTTTCTTTATCATTCATTAATTCTGGAACACCTCCTACCTTTGTTGCTATAACTGGTTTTTTCATTAATTGCGCCTCAAGTAATGTTAAGGGTGACATATCAATTCCTGTTAATAATGCATAGACGTCAATTTCTGTTAAAAAATCTCTAATCTTTTCTGGATATGATAATGTACCTAGCCATTTGAAATTATCATATCTTTCTAGTATGGACAAAACATCTTTTTTGTAGGGACCATCTCCTACCCAATAAAATGTAGTTTCAGGCATTTTTTCTAATACGTTAGTTAAAGTTAGCAATTCTTGTGTCTTCTCCAAAATTACTGCCCCTTGAACTAATCCTACACAAGGATGTTTTAGTTTCATGCCTTTACCTTCAAACCAATTATCTGGATCAATACCTTGATACATCACATCTGTTGATTTTTCTGGATAGTGCTCTTTTACTACGTCTTCTAAATGTCTACAAATTGGCAAAATTTTATCTGCTGATTCAAAACATTTCTGTCCAATTTCATCCCATTTGTTGATTGCAATTCTCTTTGCTTTTGAACTATACAAAGTTTCTCTAGCCATGATCATTTCTTTCCAATAATTCCCTCTCAAATGAACTATCAATGGAACATTTGTTTTTGATGCCTCTAAACCAAAATGACGCTGCCTATCTACTAAAATCAAATCTGGCTTGAATTCATCAATCAAATTTCTAAATTTATTATTTGATGTAAACCATTTACTCACTTTTCTACTTGGAAATCCATCGGCATATTCTATGTCTAAAACTAACTTTGTATCCATTCCATTTTTTCTAAGCATTTCTGAAAACTCTTTTAGATGAAACATCTTTGAGATTGAACCACCGATTAATAATTTCATTTTAATTAATTACTTTGTTTACACATTCTGCGATAACTTTTACCTGTTCATTAGTTAATGATGGATAAGAAGGTAATGAGATGATCTCTTTAGAAAACTTTTCACTATTAGGTAACGTTAAACCATATTCATGATAAATTTCTTGCATATGGATTGGTTTTTCATAATATATTGCTGAACCGATATCATTTTTGCTTAATTCCTGTCGTATGTCATCTCGTTTTTCATGTTTTATTACAATCTGATGAAAAACTGATTTTCCATCCACATTTTCTGGTAGTAAGCAATCTTGAAGCAGTGTCTTCTTATAGATCTCAGTGATCTCTCTTCTTCTTGAATTTTTCTCATCTAAATGCTTCAGTTGTACTCTTCCTATTGCAGCATTAATTGTGTTAAGCCTCATTGTAAAACCTAACTTATCAAACTCATTTTTTGATTTTCTTCCATTATCTCTAATTGATCTAATTTTTTTTTCTATCTCTTCATTGTTTGTAGTTGCCATGCCTCCATCTCCACCTACAGTCATGTTTTTTGTAGGATAAAATGAAAAACATCCTACATCTGAAATACTGCCCACTTTCTTTCCTTTGTACATTGCTCCATGTGCCTGACATGCATCCTCAACTATTGGAATTTTTTGTTGTTCAGCTAATGCTTTTACAGAATCAAAATCACACGGATTTCCGTAAATATGAACGGGAATTATTGCATCTGCTTTATCTTTAACATTACTAATGTCAATACTTCCATCTGTTAATTTAATATCAGTTAGAATTGGTTTGGCGTTTGTCATTCTGATACAATTTGCTGATGCAATGAATGAATTTGTTGGTGTAATAACTTTGGAATTTTCTGATATTCTTAGAGACATCAACGATATCTGCAATGCGCTATTTCCAGAACTTACTGAAACTGCATATTTTGTTCCTGTATATCTTGCAAATTCTTCCTCAAACTTTACAACACTTTCTCCTCCCACAAATGATTCATTTCGTAATGAATCAATTGCTGCATTCTCCATCTCATCGGTAAATTCTTGTACGAAAAATGGAATTTTCATTTACAAAACCTCTTCTAACCACTCACTTA
>CACFJZ010000032.1 GCA_902566725.1 uncultured marine group I thaumarchaeote | reverse complement strand
CTTAATGAACAAAAACCAAAATACTGTTTGTTTATCTCATCGAGAAGATCCTGATGGAGTGGTATCTGCAGTATTATTCAAAAATCTTTTTGATTCAGATATTTATCTTGCAGATTATACTAATATCATCTCTCAACTAGAAAAAATCTCTCAACTAGAAAATCTAACTGAGTTATACATATGTGATTTATCCCCTCCTTCACATTTACAATCTGATTTTCTAAAAATAATCAAAAATATAGATAATAACAATACATTAATCTACTTTCTTGATCATCATGAACTGCCTCAATCATTTGAAAATAATCTAAAAGAGTCAAATGTGGATATTGTACTGAAACTTGATGATTGCGCTTCTGCAATAATATATGATAAATTTAAGAATGAATTTAAAAATGATCTATCATTTTTGGTTGCTTGTGCATCAATAACTGATCATATGGAAAATGGAACTATTGCTAAACAATTGATCTCTCAACAAGAAAGAATGTTTCTATTTTTTAATTCATCACTACTATGGTTTATGATTAGAGATAATCAAAATGATCTCAAAAAATTAAATCCTATAATAAATGGTCTAAATGAAAATAAATTACCATATGAACTTCTTAATGATTTCTCAGAATTAAAATCGTCACTAATAAAATTAAATCAGGCATATTCTGAAATTAAAAAATCACAAAATCATTATGAGAAATTTAATAGTATTGAAATATTTAACGGAAAATTCTCTGAAACATTAGAAAAATCTCTTTCAACATCAACAAAAAATATCTCTGTTGTATACAAAAAAAATCAAAATGATCAATCTGTTGAGATCTTAATCTTATCTAAATCTGAGTTGAAAATCAGTATTGGAGAAGTAATTAATTCCCTATGTCCAAAATTTAACGGATCTGGTGGTGGTGATTCAGAAAAAGCTGCAGCAGTAATTCCTGAGAAAAATCTCAAAAATTTCTTAAATGAATTAGATCTTGTCTTATAATCTAGCGAATTTTTCCAAATAATGATTTCACAATCTTCTTTTTTGTAGATACATCTGTATGAAATTCTAAATATTCTTTATTTGTAGAGTTTTTCTTATTTTTATAATCAATCTTTGCTTTTGTTAAGTAATCATTGAATGTGTTCATTTCTACAGTTGATTAACTGAAATTGGTTTTAAACTATTTTATTCAAACATTCTATCAAATTCAACATAATTGATCTTGTAAATTCGTATTTTATTCATGAAATTCATTTCCTTAGAGTCAAATTCAATCTCTAAATAGGGATATTTCTCAGGTTCGACAAAAACTTTGTCTAAAATCATTTCTTGATTATTCTCAAATACCACTAAATGTGACAAACCCAAACTTCTTGAATTCTGAATAAATCTCTCCAAATCTGGTGAATCATCAAATACAATCCTCTTTGTATGAGTAATTATTTCCCCTTTTAATTCACCACTATTTGACACCTCAAGTGGTTTTGGCCATTTTTGATCTAATTCTGCAGGTTTTAGCAAGTATGCTCTCTCGTAATTGTTTACTCCAGTTGCTATGTCGGTTACAACTTTACTGACATAATACGTTTCTTTTTTGATAATATACTGTTCATCTTGTATATACCACAAAAATAAAATTGATGTCAATAAAATTCCGATAACAAATATCACCATCCATAAATTTTTTGAAAATAATTGAAATTTACTTAATCCATATGCACTAACAACGCTAAAAATTGGAATTAATACTAAAAGATATCTCGGTTCCTGAATTTCTCTTCCGTAAGCGTATAATGCTGGAATTATCATAAATGCAGATAATAAAATTAAATAGTTTATTTTATTATTCTTGTCTTTGAAAATCTTGTAGAGACCAATTGGTAGTAATACAACAAATAATGGAACGCATACCCATACAATATACTTCAAAGTGTTAAAAATTGATTTTTTACCAAAATCTAAAAGAAAATTGTCATTTGAATCAACATCAACTAATTTGTTACCCGAATCTTCAATTAATTCTGCAGATATATAACTTGGAAAAATATGACTTGATAAACCATCCATTCCATTTGCATCCATTCTTAAAACAATGATTGGTGCTAGTAAAATTAGAAATAATATTATTCCAATAAGAAAATTTCTTACTAGTTTTTTATTTGGTTTAAATCTTATAAAATAAATAATTGATATTGGGATAATCATCAATAATCCTTCATATCTTACAATCGATGACAAGGCAATTAATACAAATGTTAAGAGTATGAATCTTGAATTATTTTTGAAGACTGATACTAAAATTATAGTATTTAAAAAAATGAATAATGGTTCTGTTATTCCTAATGTAGAATTAGTAATTATTCTTGGATCCAAAATGAATAAGGCTGAACCAATTACTGCAAAACGTTCAGGAACAAAATGTCTGCAGAGATAATATAGAGGAATTATGGTGATTACTGACAGTATTATACTAGAACTCTTCTGAATGAAATTTAAGGTCATGAAATCTGTATTGCTAAATATCGTGAAAAATATTGATAAAAATAATCCCCACCCATCATTTGTGCCTAATATCCCAACTGGAAAATTACTAGAAAATACTATTTCATATGCAAATGAATAGTATTCTAGCCCATCTAATGAAACTGGAATATCAAATGTAGCAAAATTAATCCTAACCAATAAAGCAATAATTGCAATAAGTGAGACTGCTATTATGCCCGTTTTCTGATTTCCTATATTAACAGAAAAAATATTATTATTTATTTTCTACACCTCTATTTTTTAAAAAATAATTTACAAAAATAAAATAAGTCATACTTATTGTCTGAGATACAAAAAATCCTATTGATAATCCTAATGAATCAAAGTATCCTCCCAAAATAATTATTAAAGAAATTAGTGATGTCGCATAAATCGCTGAACCTACAATTAAAACACGATTCTTTTCTGAACCAATAAATTGTGACCAATACATCAATGCAATACTTGCTGGAATCGAAGATAATGCTATAATCTGAATTGGCAAAATTGATTCGTTATATGAAGAATTTAAAATTGGAATTATCACCGGTATTAAAATAAATGATAACACACCAAATCCAAATGTTACAATAATTGTTCTAATTTTTAATGTCTTATTCAAAATCCCTTGTGAATCGTCAGGTAATGTAATCTTGTATACAATACCAGGTATAATTACTAATATTCCAAAAAATTGTAGCCCTAATTGATAACTACCTAGTACGGCGAATCCTAAAATTGGTACTATGATAATTTTATCTAATGAACCAGAAATAGATTCTGTAACATTCAAAATATAATTAGTTGTTATGAATTTTGAATGTTTTTTTAATAAGTTAAAATCTACTCTGATATTTCTGAATATCTGAAAAATTTTGAATCCAAATATTGCTAATGGTGTAGAAAGTCCAATTATGATTCCTATATGTCCAATCAAATAAAATAAAATAATACTGGACCCAACTGCCACTATCTTACTTACTACAATAATCTTGAAATAATTATTAAATTCCTTTTTTCCTAGTAAGTATGGTATTGCCAAGTTTGTAAAAATATATGCAAAAATTAAGAAACCAATTTCACTTTTCTCTAGTATGAGAAATACAATTATTGCTGCAATTAGACCTGTTAATGATGAAATTAAATTAATTGTTGACTGAATCTTGACATTCTTTGCTGTCAAAACGACAATTGAATTGTATGCTCCTAACATGGATAATGTAGATGCAAACGCTGCAATGCTAATTATGTATGATATCTCTCCATACTCTTCCGGTGTAAGTAAAACCGCAATATACAACCAAAACAATGCACCAAGGCCGCTTGAAATAAAATCTGCTGATGCTACACTTGAAAGATTTTTGTTCTTAGTTAAAATTGATTTAATTTTCTCACTAATTTTATTCATTAGGTATCATCTTATTTTTTAAAAATTTATACTCATTATCGTGAATTATTTTCTCTAACTACACTTACTAAGGAATAAAGAAGTATTGCGGCAATACTCAAAATCAATCCTACGATAATTGTTGTTGCTCCGATTAATGTAATGTTTGTAATCAAACTACCTTCTTCAGCATAAATTTGAACTGACCATGCCGTAAATGATATCCCTATTATCAAAAATAAAACTGCAGGAATTCCATAAAACTTCAAAGGATGTTCAATTGATGTAAATTTTAACGTACTGAATAAAACTGAAGTTCCATGTGATACTGGATTATGCGTGGATGTATCTCCTTCATAACTTACTACGATTGGAACCTCTCCGATTTTGAAATTTTTATTACTTGCTTTGATCAGAATTTCCGTTGACACTCCCATTCCGGTTTCTGATGGTGAGATTGATTCTATTACTTTTTTATTATATGCTCTAAATCCACTTTGTGAATCAGAGAGGCTATCTTTTATTGATGCATTAGTAATTTTTGTAATTACGTTTATACCAAATTTTCTATATGTAGGAACATTTTGTACATCATCTAAAAATCTAGAACCAATTACAATATCACATTTATCATCTTTTATTGGTTTGAGAATTTTTTCTATATCATTAACATCATGTTGCCCATCTGCATCTATTGTAACTAAAATTTTTGATTCTATTTCTTTTGCTTTTAGAAATATACTTCTGATTGCAGCACCATATCCTTGATTTTTATGATGTTCTATCACTATCGCACCCAATTCTTTTGCAATCATAGCTGTGGAATCTGTTGAGCCATCATCACAAACAATAACCTTTGTTGCTATTTTTTTCAAATTTATGATTATAGAAGCAATATTCTTTTCTTCATTAAATGCAGGAATACCAATTGTTAGTTCCAAATATAATTTCACTCAAACATTCCGTTATAATATTCACGTATAAAATATACTAACAAAAGACATCATAAATCGATTCTATTGTAAATTATCTATAACCATATCCTGTTGTTTTTGCTCAATTTGTGGATATAATGGAAGTGAAATTATCTCCCTATAGATTGACTTGCTAACGGTTAGTTTATCAATAATCTTCCCATTTTTTTTATATGCAGAAAACTGGTGAAGTGGTTTGTAATGTACCGAACTCCTAATCCCTTTTGCCAATAATTTATTAAATAATGAATCTCTTGAAAATTTCTTATTCTT
>CACFJZ010000031.1 GCA_902566725.1 uncultured marine group I thaumarchaeote | reverse complement strand
AAACAAAACTAGATTCTTCAACCTTTGTGCGTGTACATTTGCATTGATTAGAGTCGTGACCACACTCAAAGCAAATTAGGAGATTTCCTCCTTTACAGTCGTAAAGTGACATTTCCATATTTTATTACAAAGTTTGTATTTAATGATAATTGAGTATATAGATCTCGTATGCCTATTGTTTCTATTGTAATAGCATACTCAAAATTGCTGCACGAGTAAATTTTCCATATTCTGCTTGTTGGAAATATTTTGCTTGCTTTGTAGAATCAACATCTGTAGAGATTTCATCAATTCTTGGAAGTGGATGTAATAAGATTGCATCATCTTTCATTTTGTTTACAACGTCTTGACCAATTACATAACTGCCTTTTACTTTGACATATTCTTCTTCATCGGGGAATCTTTCTTTTTGTATTCTTGTAACATACAAAACATCCAAGTCCTCAATGTATTCATCTAGATTTTCAGATTCGGTAAATGAAAGATTTTCTTTGAGATTGTATATAGAATCGCTTCTAACTTTCAAAGATTCTGGAGAGATTAGATGAACCTTCACATCATAGTTACTCAAACCATATAACAGAGAGTAAACTGTTCGTCCATACTTCAAGTCTCCAACAATTCCAATATTTTTTCCATCAATTTTTCCAAGTTCTTTTTGTATTGTATACAAGTCTTGAATTGCTTGTGTAGGATGTTCTTCTGTACCACTGCCTGCATTGATTAGCGGTTTATCAGAAACCTCAGCTGCAAATTTACTAGAGCCATCTAATGAATGACGTAAAACAATTGCATCTGTATAACCTGCCATAATTCTAACAGTGTCAGCCAAACTTTCACCTTTTTGAACAGAAGAAGAAGTTGCATCAGCAATTCCAAATGAGGTTCCTCCAATTAGCGCCATAGCAGATTGGAAACTAAGTCGGGTTCTAGTGCTTGGTTCAAAGAATAGATATCCCAGAGTTTTTCCTCTTGCCATCTCTCGTCTTTGTTCTGCTGGCATTTCCATAATTTCATTAGTTTTAGCAAAGATTTGCTCTAAATCATTTTTTGATAAATCTCGTATAGAAATAATGTCGTTTTGGGAAAAATTCTTCATTCTTTGAATCATATATAGTGGCAGATATACAAACTATTCTATGGAACAGTCCGATTTGATAGTCAGACGTATCAAAGATGGCACTGTAATTGATCATATCAATGAGGGAAAAGGTCTGAAGGTCTTAGAGGCATTGGAAATTGATGGTAGTCGTGGAAATGTCATTACTATAGCATTGAATATGCCTAGCGGAAAATTAAAGAAAAAAGACATGATAAAGGTAGAAGGTAGATTTTTGGAAGACAGCGACACTAACAAACTTGCAGTAATCGCACCATCATCTACAGTCAATATTATCAAAGATTACAAATTAGTTGAGAAGAGACGAGTCTCACTGCCAAATCAGATTGAGGATATTTTCCGATGTTCAAACCCAGACTGCATTACAAACAGCAATGAACATATCGAGTCCATAATGGAAGTTGTTGATAAGGACAACCTTGTCTTAAAGTGCAGATATTGTGGAAGAATTCTAGATGTCAATGATCTAATAATCCAAAAGAAAAATTAAAAAATTTTTAAAAAAATTATTTTTTGATTATTGTCCTAAGATGATGAACATCATGACGATACCGTAGATAGCAATTGATTCTACCATACCTACAAAGATGAATACCTTAGATTGTAATGCTGGGTTTTCACTGATTACTGCTAAACCTGCAGAACCTACTTGACCCAGTCCAATTCCTGCACCAAATGCAGCAAGACCAAATGCAAGACCTGCACCTAAGAGTTTCAATGAATCACCACTAGAAGCTGTTGCTCCGTCTTCTGCAGCATATGCTACACCTGTCAATCCAGATAGTGAGACTACCATGGTTGCAAGTAATAAAATTGAAAGTGGTTTCATTTTCATTTTTTGAAATCTGGAGACCATATTTAAACCAACACCTAATTTTCTTAGATCTTATCCAAGGTTTTCTTTTTTGCAGATTGAAGTTTATCTTTGATCGTTTTTGAGGAATTTTCATATTCCTGATCTAAAGTTTTTTTAGAATTATCAAGTAGTCTTTTAATTTCGTCTTTTGCCATTTTACTGTCTCTTCTCCATTGAAGCCTTCACCTTTTTCAACCTTGCGAATTCTTCTCTTTCTCTTTCTTCTAGAGTTGCAAGGATGAATCTGACCCTAGTCTTGTATTGAGGAATGATTACATTTTCTAAAGCATTAAGCAATTTTTGGGTTTTTTCAAGTGCTTTTGCAAGACTAAAAATAGAATTTTCATATTCAGCAGCCTTACAGATTTTTGGAAGCAAATCCTTGATTAGTTTTGCACCACGATCAATTGATGCATTTGTATCTGCAAATCCGTAAGGAATTGATTTTGTGTCCTTTTCAGTTACACTAAGTACAGGAATAGTTACATCTACTACACGTTTTACATCAGATTCTACTTCCATTACACCAGGTGTGGATTGAGCTACAGAATCTACTGTTGCTACGCCTAATGAGAGATAAGATTCGTTAACAGATTGATAAATGTCCTGTAAAGGTTCCCAAATTCCACCACGAGTTTTTTGTGCCTCAGTAATCATTTCTTCAATGTTTTTTAGCAAAACTTTTCGTTTATCATCGAGAATTTTTTGAACCATAGTTGCAACTTGGCTTGAACGTTTATACTTGAAAAGTTCAATCTTTGTTGCTGTAACGTTTTGTCCAAATGACATTAGAATTATTCCTTATAGTATTGTTCTACGTATTTGTCTTTGACTTTGGTAAGTTCATTCTTTGGAAGTTTTGAAACACAGTTCCATTGTAAGCCAAGTGTTTCTTCAATAGTTCTGTTTTCATCAATTGCTTGGGTTAAGAATTTCTTTTCAAACTCATCGCCAAAGTTCATGTAATTTAGATCAACTGGTGTAAGACCTGCTTTTCCTACAATTCCTGCTAGTGCTCTAACTTCTTGTGCACGAGAATATGCATCATAGTTTTGGTTTGAGATTTCTTGGTGATCAGCACGAGTACTTCCTTCACCAATTCCGTCTTTCATAATTCGACTGAGACTCATTAAGATGTTAATTGGTGGATAGACTCCCTGTCTGAACAAATCTCTTCCAAGTACTAATTGTCCTTCTGTAATGTAACCGGTAAGATCTGGAATTGGGTGTGTGATATCATCAGATGGCATTGTTAAGATAGGTACTTGTGTAACACTTCCTTTTTTGCCTCTTAATCTTCCTGCTCTTTCATAGATTGTAGAAAGGTCAGTGTAAAGATATCCAGGATAACCTTTTCTTCCTGGTACTTCTTCTCGTGCTGCACTAATTTCACGAAGTGCTTCAGCATAGTTTGTCATGTCAGTAAGAATGACTAGTACGTGCATTCCCAAATCATATGCAAGATATTCAGCAACTGTTAATGCGACTCTAGGTGTGATAATTCTCTCAATTGCAGGATCGTCTGCAAGGTTCAAAAATAGTACACTTCTTTTTAGTGCACCAGATTCTTCTAGACTTCTTTTGAAATATTCTGCCTCACTGTATTGCACACCAATTGCTGCAAAGACTACAGCAAAACTATCATCTGTTCCAATAATTGCTGCTTGACGTGCAATTTGTGCAGCCAAGATGTTGTGTGACATACCAGAGCCAGAAAATATTGGAAGTTTTTGTCCTCTTACCAGTGTGAGCATTCCATCAATTACAGATACACCGGTTTGGATGAAATCTTTTGGATACTCTCTTTGTTCAGGATTCATTGGTGCGCCGTTAATATCTAAAAATGAATCAGCAACCGGTTCTGGTAAACCATCTTTTGCTCTTCCTAAACCATCAAAAACTCTACCAAGTACCTGTTCTGATACTGGCATTTCCATAACTTTACCGACAAATTTTGCGTTTGTTCCTGAAACAGAAAGACCTGTTGTGCCCTCAAAGACCTGAACAACTGCTTTACCGTTTCCAACCTCTAGAACTTTTCCTAGACGTTTTTCACCATCAAGTGTTTCAATTTCTACTAGCTCATCAAATGCTGCGTTATCTACACCATCAACAATTACTAGTGGTCCTTTAATCTCAGCAATCTTGCTGTATTGAACTCCGCCTTGGTTACTCAATTTTGAACTTTAACTCCTGTAACGCTTTTGAATTGTTCAACCATGTCAGTTGCAAGTTTATCTAATTTATCCATCTCATCGTCTTTTACATCCATTCTTGCTTTGAGTAATGATGAAATTACTTCCATTGAACGAATGTCAGCTAGTGATGCACCATCTTTTAGTGCTTGTTGACCTTGATTGTAAAAGTCAACTTGTAATTTCATTAATTTGAATTGTTTTTCAGGGCTACAGTAGGTATCAACATCATCAAAGGAGTTTTGTTGTAAGATTCCAATCTTAATCATTCTTGCAACTTCTAAGATTAGTTTTTCTTCGTCTGGAAGTGCTTCAGGTCCTAGTAGTTTTACGATTTCTTTTAGTGTGTCTTCTCTTTGTAAGATTCCATATGTTTCACTTCTAAGGTTGAGCCAGTCAGCACTGATGTTTTCAGACCACCATTTTGCAATATCTGCAAGATAGCCAGAATAGGAGTTCATCCAGTTGATTGATGGATAATGTCTTGAATATGCTAAACTTGCATCTAGAGCCCAGAATGTTTTGATAAATCTCATTGTGTGTGTTGTAACAGGTTCTGTAAAGTCACCACCAGATGGCGAAACTGCACCTACCAGAGATACTGAACCGTCTCTTTCAGGAGAACCTTGTGCTTGTACACGTCCTGCTCTTTCATAAAATTCTGCTAATCTTGATGCAAGGTATGATGGATAACCTTCTTCTGCAGGCATCTCTTCGAGTCTACCTGACATTTCACGAAGTGCTTCGGCCCATCTGCTTGTAGAGTCTGCTACAAGTACAACGTCATAACCCATATCACGATAATACTCTGCAATTGTTACACCTGTGTAGATACTTGCTTCTCTTGCTGCTACTGGCATGTTACTTGTGTTTGCTACAAGAACAGTTCTGTCCATGAGTGGTTTTCCAGTTCTTGGGTCTTTGAGTTCTGGGAACTCTACAAGTACCTCAGTCATTTCGTTTCCTCTTTCACCACATCCAATGTAGACTACGACTTGAGAGTCAGCCCATTTTGCAATTTGATGTAGTGTTACAG
>CACFJZ010000030.1 GCA_902566725.1 uncultured marine group I thaumarchaeote | reverse complement strand
TTCATTGGGAACGACTGGACAGGAACAAGCAGGTTCGTCCTACACCACTAATTATGCACAGGCGGCACAAAATTATGTTGAAGTATCAATTCCATATCCTAAATCTATGATTCTAACTAAATCTGCTGCATGGAAGACAACTCCTAATGAAGGAGAAAATTATACTGGCGGTGGAGGCTCAGGTAGTGGAGGTTCATACTATGTAGATGCAGATGGAAAGATCATTCGTGGAGATGAAGATAAATCCTCATCTCGAGGTGACGACTCAAAATCAACTGGTTATGATGGAAATGCTGTATTACAAAAACAGAAGAGACTACTAACTGATATGAATTTCAAAGCATATCCAGATCAAAATGGTGATTTTAGTGGAGTATTTGAGTTACGTGCAGGTATCTTCTCAACTGGAACTTATTTAATTAAAGCAAATTATTATGGACACTATACTGAACATGTTGTAACTATCATTGATAATTCTCTAAAAGGTGGATTAAAGCCTGAATTGGTGTATGATTTTGACAGATCCGAATACGTTCCGGGAGAAATTGTTAAAATCTCAGGTATGATAGAGAATGCATATTATTATGATAGTGTTTCTGTAATAATTGAAACGCCTGATATATCTCAAGTAAATTGCCTAGTTGGTCAACAATGTGGTTTTGGAAACTCTGAGAAAAAATTAAGGGTACAGGAAACAGTAGAGGGCCCTAAATTTTACATGAATTATAAAATTCCAAATACTCCCCAAGCTGTTGGAACATACAATGTTATAGTTGATACTCACTTTGGACAACTTGAAAAACAATTTGTCGTTATTCCTGAATCTGATCTCGTAGGCACAGATTCTAATACCTCTGCCTCCAAAACTTCAAAAATTATTAAAAAATTCAATAGAATTGCTGATGACAAAATTCCAATTATCTTGAACGAGGAATCTTCTGGTGAATCAACACTTGTTCCTCGTGTTATTCAAGGTTCACTATTTACTTCTGCTAGAGGTGATGAATCTAATGTAAATCTAAGAATTACTACTTCTAACGGTCTATGTGTAATTGGGCAAGATTCTGATTGTCTCGTTAGTGAATCAACCAGAAAACCAGGTACTATTTACTCTATAGTATCAATTGATGATATTAATTACAAAATACGTTACAGCGGAAATGATGTTAGACTAGAAAAATTCTCTATTGTACCTGAAGAATCAGGTGCCCAAATTAATATCGATAATTGGAATGTAGAAGTTATTAAAGACGAACAACCATCTAGATTCTACTATAAAGTTTCATACGTCTTATTAGAGTAAAATACAAAACTATCTCTAAAAATATTATCATATGAAAATTAATCTTTTAATGTTCTACCAGGATGATCCAAAAAAATGCACAGCTGCAAAATTAATTAAATTTGGATTGGCAAAAAAGATTACCAAATCTCAATCAAAAACGGTTCTTTTACATCCCTATGCAGAAAAAACTCTTCTGAGTCATGAAAAATCATCATTTAATTCAATTACTGGAATTGATTGTTCATGGGTCTTAGCAGAAAAAGTATTCCAAGAAAATTTTACTGGTGTATCTAGAAAATTACCCCCTCTACTAGCTGGCAACCCTGTCAATTATTCAAAAATTAACAAACTTACCACTGTTGAAGCAATTGCAGGTGCTGCCTTCATCTTAGGTGATGAAATGTTATCCCAAAAACTTCTTGAAAAATTCAATTGGGGACATACATTTTTAGAATTAAATGAAAATCTTCTACGTGATTACCAAAAAGCCACATCTGAAGAAAAAGTAATCCAGATAATACGTGAATATGGCTATGAATATAATTAAGTGAATTTTATTTTTTTTCTATGGATAAAACTTCAAAACTATTTGATGTGTGGGCAAAATCAGGCCGTTCTGAAGATATGGAAAAAGGTCATGGTATTACAGTCAATCAATTTTTAGATAAATTATCAATAAAACAAAATTTCAGATTTCTTGATATTGGATGTGGAAATGGTTGGGTGGTAAGAAAAATGTCTCAACATCCATCTTGCATCAAAGCAATTGGTATTGATAAAAGTAAAATGATGATAAAAAATGCAAAATCAAAAATTTTATCTGAAAAAGAAAATTATTTTGTTACTGATCTTGAAACCTGGAAAACAAAAGAAAAATTTGATATAATATTTTCTATGGAATCTCTTTATTATTCAGTACCAATGGAACCTGCATTAGAAAAAGTCTTCAAACTATTGAAAAAAGGTGGTATTTTTTATTGTGGAACTGATTTTTACAGCGATAACACTTTGACAACTAGATGGATAAAAGATATGAACATTCCAATGGATCTACGCTCTGAAAAAGAATGGAAAAAAATGTTCAAAGAAATTGGATTTTCTACTCGTTCCAAACATGTTACTGATCCAAAAAATAAATCAAAATGGAAGCGTGAATTTGGTACACTATTTGTTATTGGCAGAAAGCCTTGATTTTTTTATTCCCAATACTATGATTCCAATTATTACGGGAATAATTAACAATACGTACCAATAGTCATCTTCTGATATTGTTGAACTCTCAAGAATTTCAGATTTAGGAATGTCGTTATTTTCATTTAACACTATGAAACTTTTTGAATATTCAAATGGCTTCAATACTTCATATGATGCTGCAAAAATCTTAATCGTGTTTATTCCTTGTTCAAATTCTAATTCTGTGTCTAGATTGATATTTGTAGAATTATTCTTTACTTCTTCAATTCCATTATGAATTATTTCTCCTTCAGAATTTACTATAAAATAGTGAATTTCTGATGAATTTTCTGTTCTAACCTCAATTTCTTCATTAGAACCTATGATGTATGGTTGTACAAATTCAACTGAACTTATTGATGGATACTTGACATCCTCAAACTGTTTCCATTTGCCTTGCTCAAAGAGATAGTTACCATAATCAAATGACTTTATCACAATCATTCTTGAATCTGGAGAATATCTGTCAAGATAAAATGGACCATTACTAATCACTGCATGATTTTTCTCATCAATCCATTTTAAACTTGAATCATATCTTGTATTTTGGAAATCATTCTGTGGATTAAATTGAATTAATGAATGTGGGATAAATCCTGTCTCTTTGAATTTCTCTAATTGTATTCTTACTTGATTTGCATCATTTGGTATGATAAGCGAAAGCCAGTTGATATTTTTTGTAATTGATTCTGTTCGTGAAAACGAACTTTTCCCATCAATTACAATTTGCTCCATTGATGCCATAATTTCCCATGGTATGCTACTCCATACACTTCCCCATGATGCAATCTCTCCATTGTCAAAATGCCAAAAGTCAGTATACACCTCAATTGTATTCTTATCAACTATTCTGATTCCTTTTAGTGTATTTTCTATCTGAGATGCCTGTGGGGAAAAGTCTGAATCATAGGTTTTATCATTTTCAGTTTTTTCTGAGCCCCATTCAGACAAGAAATAAACTGAATAGAGAATGTCATTCATATTCATCTCTGAATTGTGATGCCACTTGCTGAATTTCAAATCATAAGTAATCTTACTTTTAGCATACGCATTTTCTCCTACTTCATCCCATTTTTTTGTCTCAACATTCCATCTAATTGCATCATTAGGAACTTTAACTGTAGAATCTATACCATTTGTCTCAACATTCCATTCACTTCTAATTGGCATCATCTTACCTGAAAATGGATGGCCTGTCAAAATTGGGTCTGTAACTGAAAGCCAAATCTGATTACTGTACGTATCTCCTAAACCACCAATTGGATTCCATGCTGCTTGATAGATTTGTTTTACTCCTACATCTAATGTACCTGAATCTGTTCTGACATTGATTGGTGTAAATCTACTTGGAACGCCTGCACCTAATGCATTAATCACTCCATCAACATTTTCATTTACCACATATTGATCAACTTTACTTGCCAGAAATACTCTGACTGATTCATTCACTCCTTCTTGCATTGCCTCTTTAATTATCTCAGTTCTTTCAAACTGATCATTAAACTCTCCAGAGTAAATCTTCTGAGTCAATTCATCTAATTTTTGATTTTGATAGTTCCAATTTGCAGGATTGTTGTTTCCAGGCATGTTTGAAAACCATGGGGAATACATCTGTGCAAGTGTCACTGAATCATATCTGGTAAATCCTGAACTTCCCCATCCTTCTGTATACAAATTCCATTTTTGTTCAGATGGATTTGACCCATAAACCACAACATATGCTTTATTCAAATCTCCAAATTCCTTTTTCACTACAAATCCTATCTCTTCTAGTTCTGCTGCAAGAATTTCTCCAATAGCTTTTCGAACTGGATCATCACTTCGAATGAAAAATGTAATCTCTATTGGTTCATTTTCATAATACCACATATCATCATTTTTCTCTGCTCCCCGAGAAGCCAACTCATCAGAAATTGTTTTTTCAGCAAATGATGGATTGTATTTGAATTGGAATGTTTCAATCACATCTAAAATCCTCAAATATTCTGCAGAAAAACTACCATAATTTGCATACATTGGTGTACCAAATCCTCCAAGTAATTCATTTACAATCAAATCTCTATCGACTAGATAATTGATGGAATAACGAATCTCTTGAATTGAAAATGGATTGAAACGTCCTTCGTCAGTTGGATTTAATAAAATACTATAGTATCCCCCAGTTGACTCGTATACATTTAGTCCCTGTTTGGAATCTGAATCTTCTAATCTATCTGAAGAAATTCTGTAATAATACATGTCAAGATTTCCATTTCTAACCTCTTCTAGTGCTGTATTCTCATCTAGATATTGAATGAATCTTATTTCATCTACAAATGTTCCTTTTTCCGCAAATGCTGGCGGAATTATACCTACTAAACAACATATCAGAATTATTTTGAAAATTTTCAACTATCTCAACTATTGCTCTACCTTGGATAAATTTTAGCATTTTAATACAATTGTATTTGTTTTCTATCAGAAATGAATCCAAAATTGGTTGTAAAAGGTCTTAATGGAATTATTGAAGGTGGAGTAAGCGTGACCGATTTTTCTGTGATTTGTGAATTAGACGAAATTAATGCAAAAGAATTACTCTACACATTGGTTCAAAATGGAATTGGAATATTGAATGATGATGTAGTTGATTTTGATATTCCAAATGATAGGCTTCAAACCGCATTATTTGCTATCAGTTTAGGCGCTGATTTAGAGGATGTATCTGAATATCTAAACTGGAAGGACTTTGAATCTCTAACTGGAATTATCCTTGAAGAAAAGGATTTTGAGGTTACAAAAAATCTCATTCTGACAAAACCTAGAATGGAAATTGATGTTATTGGGAAAAAAATGGACATTGCGTTATTGATAGATTGTAAGCATTGGAAAAATATGAGTAAATCTGCATTAGATGAAATTGTAAAAAAACAGGTTGAACGTGTTAAACATTTTGTTTCTATTGAAAATAT
>CACFJZ010000029.1 GCA_902566725.1 uncultured marine group I thaumarchaeote | reverse complement strand
AACCAATTGGATCAATGAAGCATGCAGACTCTGGTAACGAGCATTTCATTTGGCCTTCCCAAGCTGGTGAAGGACAAAACGAATGGGATGCATCCAAGGATGAAAACGTTTTAGCCGCTTATGAAGCACATGGCGAAAAAATGGAAAAACTTGGAATTGACGGAACCATGGTCGCAAATGACTGGGACGTCTGTGTTGCAGACGGAGCATGTATTGAAGCATGTCCAGTACAAGTTTTCCAATGGTATCGAACCGATAAAGACATTTCAGGCATTGATGCAGTTAATGACAAAACTGAATGGCCAGGTGCTGGTTCTACTGAAAAAGAAGAACGATTAGATTATTCTGATAAAGCATCTGTTATCAGAGAACATGACTGTATCTACTGTATGGCATGCGTTTCAGTTTGTCCTCCACAAGCAGTTCTTGTTGATCAAGCCAACATGGAATGGCACGAGAAAGCAGCTGGAACTTTTGTCAAAATGGAATCCGGTTCAGAAAACCCACACGCACACGATTAGAAATAATCGTAGCATTCTTTCTTTTTCATTTTATCCTGAACAAATTTTAAGCTCTATTTCACACTACTTCTTGCCGAGGTCGCCTAGCCTGGTAGGGCGCGGGCCTTGAGAGCCTGTGTTCGCAAGAACGCGGGGGTTCAAATCCCTCTCTCGGCGTTACTTTTAATTTGATTTTGAAATTTATATCACAATAATTCTTCAATAATTCATGGGTGATGGAATTGGTGGACCTGTTGTCAAGTGTTTATCTGGTAATGCATTTGAATTGGATGTAACCCATTATCGTAAAGACAATCAAGAACAATACAGCCGAATTGAAAAAATCATAATCTCAAAAATTGATAATCCAGATAATCCTGAATACAAAGAAACAACTCTTGAAGATTTAGAGCGTGCATTAAAGGGAAAATTTGTCTCGTGTAATGTTCAATATCGCGATGAAAAAACTGATGCTTTGGTATGTAATGTATTTGTCCAAAAACCACCTGAGGGTTTTTAATTATTTAGAGAACTTGCCTAATTCAGCAAGCATTGCTGATAATTGAATCTCTGGATTTGAACCAACCAAAATTCTATAATCATATTTTGCTATAATCTGTGATAATTCTTCCAGATTATCATATTTTGCAGAAAATAATGCTTGATTGATATATTTGAGAAAGTCTGATTCTGACATTCCATATACTTTGATCAGTTCAATCATCTTATTTCTAGAATCCTGAATTTTTCCAGAAACTGCTAATTTTAAAACATCTTCCACATCATTTGTTTTTGTTAATCCTGCTGCTGCTTTTACACTATCTTGAGTGATATCTCCTGTACTTGCAGCAGTTTGTAATAGATTGATTGCATGTCGAAGATCTCCTCCTGCATATTCTGCAATTTCTTTTAGACCTTTTTCATCAGCTTTGCCCTTTTCTTTTTTTAACACAGCTTTTAGATGCGTAGTAATCTCTTTTTCTTCAATCTGTGAGAATTTGAAAACCGCACATCTACTTTGAATAGGATTAATGATTTTTGATATATTATTTGCAATCAAAATAAACCTACAAAATTTTGCAGTATCTTCAATTATTCTTCTTAATGCTGTTTGAGCATCTGATGTCATTTCATCAGCCTCATCTAAAATTATAATTTTAAATGGAATCTCTGTATCAAGACCTGCAAATCTAGAGAATTTCTTAACACGTTCTCTAACCATGTTAATTCCCCTTTCATCAGATGCATTGAGTTCTAATGTATAGTCCTTCCATTTGTTCCCCAAAATTTCCTGAGAAATACACAATGCCATTGTAGTTTTCCCAACTCCTGCAGAACCTGAAAATAGCAGATGCGGCATCTCTTCTTGATTTTTTAATAATGCCGAAAGACTGCCTTTGATGTCTTTTTGATTGACCACTTCTGAGATCTTCTTAGGCCTATACTTCTCTACCCACATAATATCGGAAATTGTCATAGTTGCAAACTCATTTTGTTATTAATAAATGCCTAGAAGGATCAATTGATCAAAGCTAATTGTTGATAAAATTGATCGATCGCTGTCCATAAATCCCTGAAAGGTGTGTGATCAATATTGGAATTAGAGGATGTAATCAAGGTTCATTCGATAGGATATGGTCTAGAAGACGTTAAAGTTGAATTCAAACATGACCTAAAGATGGACGTATCTGGTGTACAGATAGATGGAAAAGAAAATGAAATGATGAATATTCCTAGATGGGTTGCTGATATTTTAGAATCTGAAAAACATGTTATTCTCCATGAACAAGATATGATTAAAGAATTAAAACAAGCAAAAGTAAAAGAAGACATTGCAGACGAAGATTCACTTGCAACCTTAGACAAACATTTCTACATTAAACTTAATGCATACATGAAAAAACTTGAAACTGCTGACTTTGACAAAGCCCAAAGTATGTTAAATCAGCTAGTACGAATTAGACAAGGTAAAATTGTTAGATTGGCAGATTCTTCAAAATTAACATCTGACCTTTCGTCAAAACTTAGTGTAGAAGAAGAAGTATATTATAATCAGATACATAATGCTAGTCTTGCATTTAAAGATCAAATATTGGGTAAAAAGAAATGACTCTTGAAACACAAACTGAATCCGCACTATCTGACTATGTAAAAAAATTCCTGCTGGAGTTTAAAGATGAAAAAGGAAATTTTCGATATGTTGATGATATTGATAATATGATGCCAACAAAATCTAAATTCATCAATATTGATTATAACGATCTTGTTTTACATCCTGATATAGAATCTGTATTTGGAGAAAATCCTGATTCAATTCTTCAAGCATTTTCTAGAGCGATCAAAGAAATTTTGCAAGAACGTTTTCCAAAATATGCAAAAAAAATTGAACATGAAATTAGGGCAAGAATTGCAAATTATCCTGTTCAAAGAAGCTTACGTCAAATCAATGCCGAAGTTATTGGAAAAATAACAAGTGTATCTGGAATGGTATTAAGAGCATCTGAAGTAAAACCACTTGCAAAAGAATTAGTTTTTGTTTGTCCTGAATGTGATACTAAAACAGAACAATTACTTGGACATAACATGACATTACCTCCTCCTGCACAATGTGGAAATCCAAAATGTACTCATAGAGACTTGGGTGTAGAGCCTGAATCAAGTCGTTTTATTGATGTACAATTCGTACGATTACAAGAATTACCTGAAGATCTTCCACCTGGACAGTTACCTCATTATCTCGATGTTACTGTAAAGCAAGATTTGGTAGATAATGCAAGACCTGGTGATAGAGTAGTTCTTACAGGAATTGTAAGAATTGAACAAGAGAAAATGAGTGGCGTATCAAAGAACAATAGTCCTTTGTATAGATTAAGATTAGATGGAAATAATGTTGAATTTCTAGGCAGTAAAAAAGATAAAAAATCTCGAAAAATTGAAAGAGAAGAAATCTCTCCCGAAGACGAAAAAATGATTAAATCCTTATCCAAAAGTCCTGATTTGTATCAACAACTGATTGACTCGTATGCTCCTCATATCACAGGACATGAAATCATCAAAGAGTCAATTTTGTTACTAATGGCTGGTTCTACACAAAGGGAATTAGAGGATGGTAGTAAAATTAGAGGTGACATCAACGTTTTCCTAGTTGGTGATCCAGGTACTGCAAAAAGTGAGATGTTAAAATTTTGTGTTAGAGTAGCTCCTCGTGGTTTGTATACTTCTGGACGTGGTTCTACTGCTGCTGGTTTAACTGCAGCAGTTGTTAGAGATACAAATGGAATTTTCATGTTAGAGGCTGGTGCAACTGTACTTGGTGATCAAGGTTTGGTTTGTATTGACGAATTTGATAAAATGAAAGCTGAAGACAGAAGTGCATTACACGAAGTCATGGAACAACAAACTGCTAGTATTTCCAAAGGAGGAATTGTTGCAACATTGAATGCTCGAACTTCAATTCTTGCAGCTGCCAACCCAATGTTTGGAAAATATGATCCTTTCAAGAACATTACAGAAAATGTTAATCTTCCTGTTCCATTATTGACACGTTTTGATTTAATTTTTGTAGTTCGTGACAAACCATCAAAAGAAAGGGACACACAAATTGCTAAACATATAATTAATTTACATACTCCAAGTGGAATTGATAAAAAATCTCAAATTGATTCAGAAACATTAACCAAATATTTGGCATATGTAAAAAGAATAAATCCAATATTAACTCAAGAAGCTGAACAAAAAATTCTTGATTATTACATGAAAATGAGAAATGTTGAGGCTGAGGAAATGATCACTGTTACTCCTAGACAACTAGAAGGTTTGATTAGATTATCTACTGCAAGAGCACGATTATTGATGAAAAATCAAGTTGATGGTGATGATGCTCAACGTGCAATTGATCTTTTACAAAGTATGTTTGAAGATGCTGGAATTGATGTTAATACTGGAAAAGTGGATCTTGGAGTACTACAAGGAAGACCCCGAAGTGAAGTCTCAAAGATGCAATTATTCATGGATGTCATGAAGTCTCTTGAAGGTGAACATAAAACTCCTGTAGAAGAAAAACAATTGGTAGAGGAATTAGCAAAAACTGAAAAGTTTACTGAAGAAGAAGCAAAAAATTTCATTCGAAAAATGGCTAGAGATTCATCTATTTATGAGTCAAAACCTGGTCATTATAACATAGTATGAAAATAAGTAAATTAGATCTAGAACCTACAGCAATTGACTTTCTGACATCTCAAGGATTTGAAAAACTCTATGAACCTCAAGCATCGTCTGTTGACGCTGGAATCTTAGATGGAAAAAGCGTACTAGTTTCTGCACCGACTGCAAGTGGTAAAACACTAATTGCAATGCTTTCCATGCTCTCACATTTACCAAAAAATAAATCAAAGATAGTATATCTTAGTCCCTTACGTGCCTTAGCAGCTGAAAAATTTACCGAATTTAAAAAATTAGAAAAAATTAATCTTGGAAGAAAAATTAAAGTTTCAATATCTACAGGAGATTTTGATTCTGTTGAAGACAAATTAGAAAATTCTGACATTCTTGTTTTAACAAATGAAAAAATGGATGCTCTAATGAGATTTAGTCAGTCTTGGATTAGTGAGATAGGTCTTGTTATTGTTGATGAAATTCATCTAATTGGTGATGAAGGTCGTGGGCCAACCTTGGAAATGGTCCTAACTCGCTTGAAATCTGGAATTATTGGAAAAATACCACAAATTGTAGCATTAAGTGCAACTATAACAAACTCTGATGAGCTTGCCGAATGGCTTGATTGTGAACATGTCCAAAGTACTTGGAGACCTGTACCCTTATCTGAAGCAGTATATGATGACTTCACTGTCACAAATCAAGATAGGGAAACATATGATGTGAGTTTTGACTATGTAGGCTCATCTACTATTGGCCTTGGCCTAGATTGTGTAAAAAATGGTGGACAAAGTCTACTTTTTGCAAATACTAGAACTAGTGCTGCAAAACTTGCAGTAGATTCTGGCACATTAATACAAAAAACTCTATCAAAAAATGAATTAGATGAGTTGGCAAAAATTTCAAAAAAAATTCTAAGTAATAATGAACATACTCAATTAGTCAAGAAACTTGCTACTGTAGTAAAATTAGGTGTAGGATTTCATCATGCTGGATTAAACCAAAACTGTCGAGAGATTATTGAAAATGAATTTAGAGATGGAAAAATTAAATTATTATCTGCAACCCCAACACTTGCTGCTGGTGTTAACCTTCCTGCAAGAAGAGTTGTAATCTCCAGTGTTTTACGTTACAATGCACAATACGGTGGAAATATACCAATAAGCGTTTTAGAGTACAAACAACTTTGTGGACGGGCTGGAAGACCTCAATATGATGATGAAGGTGAATCCATTATCATTGGAAAAAATAATCAAGAATTATTATTAGAAAAATATGTTGATGGTGAACCTGAACCTATTGAATCTAAAATCATCAGTCCAAGTTCTCTAAGAATTCATTTACTCAGTTTGATTGTTACATCGCCTACAATAACTGAGGAAATGATTAATGATTTCTTTTCACAAACATTGGGTGGAAATCAAGTTGATGATGATATTATTGAACTACATTTGGAAAACGCAAAAACCTTTCTTCTTGATGAAGAATTCATAACAAACAAAGATAATGGTTTCATTGCTACCCGATTTGGACAAAAGGTTTCTAGATTATACATTGATCCTATGACTGCACGTGATTTTAGAAATGCTATTGAA
>CACFJZ010000028.1 GCA_902566725.1 uncultured marine group I thaumarchaeote | reverse complement strand
TTTTTGTACATAATTTACGCGTGCTTTGACAAACAATACATTTCCAACAAAGACAGGTTTTAGAAAACTAATCTTATCCATACTTACAGTTACAGCATTTGTTTGACTATAACGCTGTGCAACAATGCCTGCAACCATATCAATATGTTTTAGGATTGCACCACCAAAGACATTTCCAGCAGGATTTGCGTCTGAGGGAAACATTCGAATTATTACTTCGGCTTTTGATTCATCGGGGGTTTTTTCCATTTTATTGTTACAGAATAAGGCACGATTAAAGGTTATTTTTCTAAGCTAAAACTAATTATCCATAAATTAAGCAATGTTCACAATCGCAGTCTGGTTGTTCTTTTGATTTGAAAAGACATTTTTTGTGTTGTCCTGCTTGACATTGTACACAAATTTTATCTAGATTATCAACAGTGGTGTATTTTTTTGACTGATCAAAACCAAAACCACCATCTTGTGGGCCAACCATAATTATTCTTGAAAAACACTAGTATTTAGACTACTTGGACACCATTCCAGAATGCAACCATATTCTTGATTTTTTCAGCTTCTTTACTTGGAAGTGGATAATACCATGCACAATCAGTATTTGTTTTTCCATTGACAGTTACAGAATAATAGCTAGCCATTCCTTTCCAAGGACACGAAGTACTTGTTTCAGTTTTATGAAAATATTCATTCTTGATTGAGTTAGATGGAAAGTAATGATTCCCTTCGACGACTACAGTTTCATCACTTTCAGCAATGACAGTGTCATTCCAAATTGCTTTCATAATATTGATTAAAAATTAGATAATTTATGCCATTCTAGATGTGTTTTGCAATCAACAATTTTTCAATGCCATTAACCTCATGTATTATACCAAAATTATAGAGAGGGAATTGTTTTTTATAGAATTTTGCAAAAGATAGCGCGACATCTTTATTTTGAAAAGTAGTCCTTATTCCAGGAAGAGGTGTTTTATTTCCATAAACATCAGATACTACTAAAGAATACATTACAGATTTTGAGTGAATTCGTTTTTTGAATAGTGTTGGGAAAAATGCTAGGAAAAACCCTGCTGTAACAATTGTTCCAAGTATAGCTATGATGTAAAAACCAGGAGTTCTTAGATCATTTACCATACTAGTTCTTTATCTTAAGTCGTTCTTGAAGTTTTTCAATGAATCCACCAAGAATTAGACCTAATGTTAGCCAGTAAACAGTTACTGCCACAAATGATGCACCCCTGAATCCATCAACTAGTTCCATAGGGGCAGTTATCTCATCAGGATTTTCAGGCATTAAGAAAAATACAGTGCTAATGAATACTGCATATCCTGCAAATGCAATAATTTTCTTATTTTGTAATCTTTTGTAAACTTGATAAAATCCAACAGCCCCCAATCCAGAGATTGCTATGAATGATAGGAAAAGAATTGAACGTAATACTACAGTTTCAGTTTCTCCTACAGTAGGAGGGTTTGCAGGATACTTTAAGAAAGGAATTACAAATATTGTAAACCACATCAAACCAGATAAAACAAGTGTTTTTTTGACATTGTTTCCTTCAGGGAGTACTTTTCTTGCAAATAGAAATACAATTCCAACTAACGCTGCAATTGACGTTCCAAGAATTGCACCAGCTAATACCTGACCGCCTTTTTGCCAAACACGATAAGAGTTGTATTCTACCCAGAATTCAGGAGTATCTTCTTCTTCACCGGTTGCAAAAAGACTTTGATTTTCGATACCAATTGCTTGATCAAGATAGGGTTCTACTATGGCAAGATTAATTCCGCCATGAATTAAACCTGCAAAGCATCCAGAAACTAAAACAATTGCAATAAACAATCCGGTTTTCATTATTAACAATCATTCCATTTGATAATAAAATCTTATCTTAGATCGCATTCTAATTTTTTGGAATTATCAATGGATCCGGCGAGACTTGAACTCGCGACCTCTGCAGTGTGAGTGCAGCATCCAAACCAGGCTAGACGACGGATCCAAGATGATTTTTGAATTTGTGTTATTTAGACGTTGAATGAATTTGCAAAAGGTATAGAAACAGTTCATTCTGATGACAAATGTGAAAAAATATGAAAATGGTCGATGGGATTTAGATGATTTAGTAAAAAATCCAACAAGACAAACATTTGATAAAAAAATTAACGAAATTAAGAAACAATCTGAAAAGTTTGCTAAAAATAAATCTCAATTAAAACCAAACATTTCGTCTAAGAAATTTTTACAATTATTACATGAGATTGAAGATATTACAGAAAAGTCAAGCAAGATTGGCGGATATGCAGGACTAAAATTTTCAGAAAATACACAATCTGACGAGGCAACTGCACTATTGAATAGAATCTCTCAGTTTGGTTCAGTAATACAAAATAAAATGTTATTTTTTGACTTGTGGTGGAAAAAACAGGTAGATGAGAAGAATGCTAAAAGATTGATTAAAGATGCGGGAGAGTTGTCTGACTATCTTAGATACAAACGATTAGTTGCAAAGTATGCATTGACAGAACCTGAAGAAAAAATAATCAATACACTTGATGTTACAGGGATTTCAGCTCTAGTGAAAATTTATGATAAAATAACAAATGCATTTACCTATACTGTAAATGTTAATGGTAAAAAGAAGACGATGAGTAGAGAAGAGCTTACTACTCTGGTCAGAAATAAAAATCCGAAGACAAGAGAAGCAGCTTACAAATCACTGTTAACAAAATATCAAGAAAATAAAGGCGTTATCGGACAAATTTATCAAAATATTGTACTAAACTGGAAAAATGAAGGAATTGATATGAGAGGATTCTCAAACCCAATTTCAATACAGAATATTTCTAATGATGTAGATGATAAGACAATTGATGTTATGTTAGAAGTGTGTAAGAAAAATGCGTCAGTTTTTCAAAAATACTTTAAGCAAAAGGCAAAACGGGTAGGAGTAAAAAAGCTACGTAGGTATGATTTGTATGCACCATCAAAGAAAAGTGCCGGAGAACGAAACTATACATTTGATCAAGGAACAAAGCTTGTCTTAGATTCACTTAATAGATTTAGCCCTCAGATTGCAGAATATGCAGCAAGAGTATTCAATGAAAATCACATTGACTATTCACTAAGACATGGTAAAAGAGATGGTGCATTTTGTAGTACCCCATTACCATACATTACACCATTTGTTTTGATTAATTATACAGGAAAAACAAGAGATGTGTTTACATTAGCACATGAGATTGGACATGCAGTTCATAGTGTGGCATCATCTCAAAAATCAATTTTGGTATCAGATGCACCACTACCTCTAGCAGAAACTGCATCCACATATTCAGAATTACTATTGTATGACAATATTTCAAATCAAGTTTCAGATTCAGAAAAAGCTACAATGCTTTCTGATAAGATTGACGACTTTTATGCAACAATTGGAAGACAGTCATTTTTCACCTTATTTGAGATTGAAGCACATAATCAAATTGCAAATTCCATTACCGTAGATGACATCTCTAACATCTACAGAGATAATCTAAAAGTACAATTTGGAAATTCGATTGACATATCAGATGACTTTGGGATAGAATGGAGTTGTATTCCACATTTTTACCATTCACCATTTTACTGCTATTCGTATTCCTTTGGAAATTTGCTTGCAGTTTCACTATTTCAGACATACAAAAATGAAGGGGATAATTTTGTCTCTACTTATACAGATATTTTAGCTGCAGGAGGGTCACAAAAACCTGAAAAGTTACTAAAAGAACATGGTCTAGATATTACAAAATCTAAATTTTGGCAAAGTGGATTTGATTATATCAAAAAACAAGTGGACGATCTATCCAAATTATAATTAATTAAAATGTGGGGCTGGCAGCCCGAGCCATCGGACTGCCAGCGTGTTCCCCAACGGTTTGAATTCGATGTCAATTATGCAGAATTGCATTAGTGATTTAAACGTTATAGCCAAAAGCAGTAACCTAAATAAAATAATACAAGTTTCATGGTACATGGAAAAGACATTATTGATTTTAGGAATAGTTTTTGGATTATTGATAATCATACCAGTTGCAAGTGCACAGTTATTTGAAAAAGCTACATTTCAAGAAACGGCCACAATAATTTATGATGAAAAATTATCAAATTCAATAATTGCATCAATAGGATTTGAGACAACAAGTAATGATGAAATTAGAATTCCAGATGAATTGATAGAGAAGATAAACAATAATGACCAGATTAGGGCAGTATTATTTACAAACGCAGGAGAATGCGTCATTGGAGTTACATCAGAACAACAATGTATTATGATTAATTTTGATTATCAGAGATTAAAGGGAGACGGAGGAATAAGACAAGTTCAGGATACAGCAAGAGAGATGTCAGGAGAAATAATTGATGATTTAAAAGAAATATTTGGAAATGATGCAGAATTTCATTCCACATTCATACATACAGTTGATGATACAAACATGTTACTAGAAACATCAGGAACAGTGTCTGGCAGAGGTGCAGTTTCTGCAACATATGTGATGTCAAAACAGTCTACGGACTTTATATTTGCAGATTTGGCGGGAAAATTAATTCCAAAAAACATTAGAGAAGCAGGGGGATTTTATTCTGTTTCAAAAGAATTGGCAAAAGAAGATGATTCAATAATTTCCATAACCATGATAAAGAATGGAGACGAAAATTTATTCATGTTTAAAGTAGCAAAAGAGAATAAAGATGCAATAGAGAATATTGCAAAGATTGATCCATTAAGTGCACTAGGAATAAAAGAAATATCACGTTCAGATATTTTTGATGAAAGGAATGTTCCATTAAATTCAGTCATACAACTAATAGTACTTACAGAAAAACAATCAAAAATTGATGCTATAACAACTCATGCAATTACAGATGTGACAACACTTGAAGGTATTTCACAGAAAGGGTGGTTTTTCAGTAATCCTGCAGGAGATGTAATTGATGCAAAATTCCTATTCGGGCAAGATAAGGTTGCAACACATGGTGAATTAATAATGGAGATAGGTCCATGGGATGGAGAAAGTGAAATGTCATTTTATTCTGTAGAAGACATACCTAAACAAGATTATGAATCAATTGAGGAGTTTGGTAAAGGTGATCAATCAGAAGGTGATGAATCACAATATGCAGTGTTAGCAATTATTATTGCAATAGGAATCGGAGCTGCAATATTTTATCTAAAAGGATACAAACCTAAACGTTAGAGAACTAAGCACGCTGCAGAAAATACGGTAGTCCATTTTCCAGACTTGTCACCTTTTGCAGTCATTGTGATGTTTTGTGACTTGTAAATTTTTCCAGATATAGACCATTGTTGTCTTTTCTCATCCCAACTCTTGTCAATATCAAAAGGAATTCCTAGAGATGATGCAAGCATTTGTGCTGCAATATCTTCAGCATAGTCACCAGCCTGTTTTTCGTTTTGACCAAATGCATCATATTCAGATAGATATCCATAACGAGTTCGATCCTTAGGTAAAGCCAATCCAACAGAAGCAGAAATCATTCTGTGTGGCTCGTTTGTTTGATTTCTAGAATAGATGGTAAATAATATTTGTCCGGGTTTAATTTTCTTCAAGCCATCTTTTCGTGGAATTAATTTTGCCTTTGGAGGAAAAATACTAGAGATAAGGACAATGTTTGTTCCAGCGATTCCTGCATCTCTAAGTGCATACTCAAAGCTTGTTAGCTTATCTTCATGAATACCGATACCACGTGTAAGAAATAATTCCTTTGCAACTAAATCAAGCATTGCACGGATGATTTTTTTGGAGAATTTATACTTTGATTATGCTTAAAGAGTCAAGAATTTCTTGACCATGAGATGAGACATTAATTTCTCTTATCACATCACGGATAACTCCATTCTTGTCTATGACAAAGGTACTCCTTTTTGCAAGACCTGCAATATTTGTTCCAGCGTATTTCTTACAAGCCTTCTTTTTTGGGTCACTTAGATGCACGTAAGGAATTTCATACTCTTTGACAAAATCAGCTTGAGAATCAACTGAATCAACAGATATTGCAAATAGTACCGTTTCAGTTCCAATGATTTGAGGGTAAACAGAAATTACACTTTTTGCCATTTCAAATACCTTCTTTGAAGGACATGCAAAGAGGTGATTTTTTGGGTAAAAGCACAGAACCACATTTTTTGAACCCTTAAAGGAACTCAAAGTTACAGAATTTCCATTATGATCAAGTAACTCAAAGTCTTCAGCAGTGTCTCCTTTCTGTAAGGTCATGTTTTCTATTAGAATGGGTTATTTATCAAGGATGTGACATGAATGTATTGGATACATCATTTCTTGATTCAGATTATTTCCTAATCGGATATTATATCTTGACAGTTGGTGCAAGTCTTTTGTTAATCAAAGATACAAAAAAACGAATCAAAGATCTAAAAATTGGAATTTCTTCAATGAAGTATGCACCAATAGCATTTGGAATTTTAACTGTGTACGTATTATTTGCCTTTGAGTATGTTGACCAAATACCAATACTAAACTGGAGTTGGCTTGGATATAACATAGCATTTGGACCATTTGCAGAACAAGGAATGCTTGGAATAATTCCATTTGTTCCATTATTACTCTACATGTTTTTGCACATCAACTACTTTGAAGAATTGTACTTTAGAAAATCAAAAAAGATGGTTTTGGTATGGGCACTAATTCATGTGGGAATGGGAATTAAACT
>CACFJZ010000027.1 GCA_902566725.1 uncultured marine group I thaumarchaeote | reverse complement strand
GAATCATTACCTGAAGTTGTACCGGAAGTTGTACCGGAAGTTGTACCAGAACCTGAGCCACCAGTAAAAGAACCAGAACCTGAAGTAATGCTTACTGCAATAGATGAGAAGACTGTTTTAGAATTTGTTGATGAAAACATGCCAGCAAAACATTACGTGAAAAGATACATCACAGAAACTGAATACAAGGAATGGTTTGATGTAAACTATTCAGATTACAAGTTCTGGGAAGGAATTGGAATTACGCAGGAAAGATTTGATGAATTAGTATTAGAAATTGAATCTGAACCTGAGCCAAAAATGATACAGACAGGATTTGTGTTTGTTCCTGAAGATGAAAAGTCACTTCCACTAGTAGAAAAGACATACGAGCCTGAGCCACCAGAAGTCGAGCCTGTAAAAGAAGAGAAAAAGGGATTTTTTGACTGGCTATTTGATCTGTTTAATTAAGAGGACTCAAAATTAAGAGGATACCATGAGAGCCGTATTTTTTGTTGTTTTGTTGCTGCCATTTGTCATTCCAGGATTAGTTGATTATGCATTTGCAGTTGATACTTGGACTGATGCTACTACAACACCAAATTTAGTCAACAAGAACATGATGGGAGTATCAATGATTAATGCAAACAACGGTGTAGTTGTTGGGAATGGTGGACAAATAGTATACACTAGTGATGGCGGTGATACTTGGACTGATGCTACTACAACAAATGTAGGTACCACATACATGAGAGATGTCTCAATGGTTGATGCAAGTAACGGTGTAGCTGTTGGGAAATCAGGAAAAATAGTATACACTACTAATGGCGGTGTTGATTGGACTGATGCTACTACAACAAATGTAGGCACCACTCACATGCGCGGAGTCTCAATGGGTGATGCAAACAACGGTGTAGTTGTTGGGGGTTCAGGACAAATAGTATACACTAGTGATGGCGGTGATACTTGGACTGATGCTACTACAACAAATGTAGGCACCACTAACATGTTCGACGTCTCGATGAGTGATGCAAGTAACGGTGTAGCTGTTGGGAATGGGGGAACAATAGTATACACTACTGATGGTGGTGATACTTGGACTGCTGCTACTACAAATGTAGGCACCAATGACATGAGAGATGTCTCAATGGTTGATGCAAGTAACGGTGTAGCTGTTGGTTTTGCAATTGATGTTTACAATGATGGAAAAATAATCTTTACAGATTCATCATCCTCTGAAGATTCTACAACATCTAGTAGTAAAAGCGGGGCATGTGGTTTTGACAGAGACTGTACAGCCCCTAGAATTACAAAGCACGGAATTTCAGAGACACCAGACGGATTTTCAATAAACAATGTAATTTTTGAAGAAAATCAAAAGAGATACAATGAAAATCCAACTGTCGAGATAGGAATAGGCGAACTAACAACAATCAAGACAAGAGCATGGGAAAACATGGGACCTGAGAAAATTTTCTTGGCAATAGCATATCTTGACATGCAGGGTACAAAGCCTGACTGGCGAGACAGCAAGGCGTACATTGAATATGACATTAAAAAAGACAACATCACCATCCATGACGAAAACAAGATGTTTCTAGCGCAAGCATCAACTGAAATAGTAAAAGATCCGTATGGAGACAATCAAGGTTTAGAATTTCTAGACATTACATTTAGTCTAATGTTTACAAAACCAATGGAGACATCACATGTAGCAATACAGGTAGTTGATCACATAACAAACTACGAGTTGGTTTACTTTAAAGACGCACTAAAGGTAGTAGACAGACCAATTTCTGAAATGCCAGAATTTTCAGGTAAAATAGAAAAGGCAAACACCAAACCAAAACAAGATGAAGACATTCATTTTGTATTGGCAGTAAATGGAACTGAAGATACAATTTTTGCAGCAGTAGACGGTGATGCAATTCCATTAGAAGAAATGAACAAAGAAGAACCAAAAATTGAGACATCTGAAGAAAGAGATGCTAGATATCATCTCAAAGCAAAACAATCTGAACAGTATGAGAGACTTTTAGAGTACATAGCAGAGTCACAGGCAAGATACCCTGATGCATGGAACAAAATTGTAGGCTCAGACAATGTTTCAAACCAGATGGAGCATGTCACTGATGGAACAAAGACAAACGTAGTCAAAAATGACAGAAGAAGATAGGCAGTTTTAGTATATCCCTAACATATATTGAATACAATTATCTAACCTTCAGTATGGAATTTGCAAAAGAATTCTCAGCATTCCTTTATGAAAAAAAGATCATTAGATTCGGAGATTTCACTTTGGCAAGCGGAAAAAAGAGCCCATATTACATTGATTTGAGATTGGTTCCGAGCTATCCAATTTACTATAGAAAAATGATCAAGGGATTGCAAAATATTATAGCAGAAGATGTTGGATTTGAAAACTTTCACTCGTTAGTTTCAGTTCCAACTGGGGGATTGGTAGTTGCAGCATCACTTGCAATTGAAATTGTAAAACCAATCATCTATGTCAGAAAAGAAGCAAAAGAACACGGAACAGGAAAGGCAGTCGAAGGTGTAACATGTCAAGACATGAAGTTGTTAATGATTGAAGATGTTGTAACAAGTGGCGGTTCTGTAATTAACGCAATAAAATCAATCAAAGATGAGAAGATGCAAGTGACAGACGCATATGCCATAGTTGACAGAATGGAAGGGGCAACTGAAGCATTACAAAATGAAGGCGTAAAACTTCACAGTCTTTTAACAATCAAACAGATAGCTGAGAGTTTGTTTGAGCAAAAACTAATCACAGAAGACGTACTAAACCAAGTTAAAGAAAGAATACAATAGGCAGCTCAGTCAAATGCCTTTACATCATTAATCAGGTATAACTCTGATTCTTCATTGCAGCCAATACAAGTAGTATAGTCTAGAATTAAAATTTTAGTGGGCCCGAAGGGCTTCGATCCCTTGGCTCCTCGGTTATGAGCCGAGTACTCTACTAGGCTGAGTTACGGGCCCTAGGAAAAAATAATTTCAACTTGGTAAAAAGTGTTAGATTAGCAGTAAGACTCGTAGCAGCTGTCTAACAAAAGATTTTGTGCTGCAACAGATTTTTCAGCTGTTGTTAACATCAAGGAATCATCGATTGAAGTGTTGTTAATGATTTTTTCCCAGGATGCTGCGTGTCTAATGTCAGCAGTCATGTGTTCTTCAAAGTATTCTGTTGCATCTTTTGTGTCAATGCCGTAGAATTCTTTCAATCCGTCTAGTTTGGTTTTGCTTACTTTAGGAATTTCTTTTTCAAATGCATACATTGCACATGCACCGTTATCAAAAGAGTCCATTAGTGAGCCCAAATTGGATACTGCTCTATTGGTTTTTTCAAGACCTTCATAGCCTTGAAGTTCTGATTCAGATATGCCCATTGAGCCTGCAAATTTTTCCCATAGAGGAATGTGCTCGGCTTCTTCGTTCATGTTCTGAATTAACTCTTCTTTCATTTCTGAAGTTGCATCGTTTACCATTGGCTCCATGAATTGTGGGACCTGTTTTACCAATTGGTAGTATTCTTTTGAATAGCCCTTTAGTGATTCAAGTTCCAGTTTTCCATCTGACCACATCTCATAAAATGGATGTTTGAGTAAACTTTTCTCTTCAATGATTTGATCGATTCGTTTGATTAGAGAACCCATGAATCATCTTCTTGAAATTAGGATAAAAAAGCTTGTGATTACAAAAAGTTTTATGGATTAGAAGAGCCGGAAATTTAAGCTCCTGTAGTGTAGTCCGGTCAAGCATTTAGGCCTTTCACGCCTGAGACTCGGGTTCGAATCCCGACGGGAGCATACAGTATTCTAAAGTTTAATATTGTAATTTGAAAAAATTTTGATCAGATATTTTTGGACAGAAAAAATATAGAAATCAATCCACTTTTGGAAGTTTACAGTAATTACATTGAGAAGATTGATTCTGCACTAGACAAGGAACTCGAACTATACTCAGAATCAGAATTTTGTGAGCCTCTAAAATATGCATTAGAAGGCGGAAAAAGAATCAGACCAATCATCACTTTGCTTGCAGCAGAATCTGTTGGAAAAATTGATGACAATGTCTATGCCGGAGCATGTGCAATTGAACTGCTCCATACTGAATCTGTCATTCATGACGATATCATAGATAATGAAACTCAAAGAAGACACAAGGATCCATTTCACATCAAGTATGGATACAACACAAGTGTTCTAACTGGCGACTTTGTTTTGGGATTAATTCTAAACATTTCATCCAGATTAGATACAGCAAGAGTGACAAAGGACTTGGCAACAGCTGCCATGCTTATGAGTGAAGGAGAAGTCTTGGAAGGAAAGCTAGAAGAAAGCGAAGATGTAACATTTGAAGATTACATCAAGGTAATGGACTACAAGACAGCAACTGCATTTGAGATGGCTGCAAAACTGGGCGCCGTAATTGGTGGAGGAAGTGAAGAAGAAATTTCAGGATTAGCCGAATATGGAAAAAACATTGGAATTGCATATCAGATTAAAGACGATTTGATGGATTGGAAAAATGAAGATAAACTATTCAATTTACTAGTTAAGAAAAGTGCAGATCCTAGAGTCGTATTCAACAAAATGGAAGAGTTGCTAAAATCTTATGCAGAAAAGGCAACAGAGAGTCTAAGAAAGGTAAAAGATTCAGAGTCTAAACACAACTTGGAAGAACTAGTTAGTTTTACAGAGTTTAAGGCATAACTGAACTCATTGATGGTGTAACCATCTCTACGAATTGTATGATTGGTTCTGGATATACACCGATTGTTACCATGAAGATAATTGAGAATATCATTACACCTACAATTGATGCTGGTTCTTTGACACGTTTTTCTGTCTCACCTTCAAAGTACATCTTTCTCATAATCCAACCATAGTATGCTAGAGATAGTGCACTGTTGAGAACTCCTGCTACTGCAAGCCATGGAGCCCACCATACTGCACTTGTTGCATCAATGGCAGAACCAAACAGCATAAGCTTACTCCAGAATCCGTTAAGCGGTGGAACACCAGCTAATGCAAGTAATGATATGACAAGACCAAGTGACGTGATTGGCATCTTTCTGCCAAGTCCTTTCAATTTGTCTAGATGTGTAACTGCAAGTGTTGTAACAATTCCGGCAACTGCGATAAATGCAGCACCCTTCATTACAGCGTGGTTTAGTATATGGAATAATGATGCCTGCAATCCCATTCCCGTATATGGCGCAAGTGAGATACCAATCAGTATGTATCCTGCATGACCAATACTAGAGTACGCAAGCATTCTTGTGAGATTCTTTTGCATGATTGCTGCAACGTTACCAATGGTCATTGTCATTATGGCAATTACGCCAAGTGCCAACGTCCAGTCTAAGTTTAGTGCCGCAGCACCCATAATTACAATTCTTAATGCAGCAGCAAATCCTGCTTTCTTGGTACCTGCTGCTAGTAAGGCAGTGATGGTTGGTGGCGAGCCTTCATAGGTATCTGGAAGCCACATGTGGAATGGGACAAGTCCCATCTTGAATCCAAATCCAGCAATAAACATACCAATTGCAAGTAATCCAAGTGGTAGCATGTCTGGAGATAGGTTTGCAAATCCGTAAATGACATCACCGATGTTTGTAGAGCCAGTAATTCCGTATGCAAGTGAGATACCGTAAATTATGATACCAGAAGATAATGCTCCAAACAAGAAGTACTTGATTGCTGCCTCGTTTGATGATGGGTTTTTCTTGTTAAATCCTGCTAGGATGTATGTTGGGATACTCATCAACTCCCATGCGACAAATAGCATTACAAGGTCAGTTGCAAATGCAATCAAGACCATACCAATGCTGGATAGTAAGATTAGTGAGAAGTAGATTGCTGGATTTGACTTCTTTCTCATGTAGTTGAAAGAGCCAGCTACTGTCATTATTGAGACAATAAGCATTGCAATTGCAAAGAATGAACCAAAGCCATCATCGACAAGTACATCTTCAGAGAAGATTGCTGCAGGAGCTAGGTTATCGTCATAGAACTGGAATATTACAAAGCCGAGTGCTAGTAGTAATGCGCCAAATGCAATTGCACCATAGAATGTGGAGCTACCACGTTCTTTTCTTACAACGTTGATGACAGGAATAATCATTCCGGCAACGCCTAAGATGACCATTAAAATGATTGGAGTCGAAGTTAGTTCTATCATCATAAACACCTATAGTAACAATATCAGGACTACGAAAAGCAGTCCAGCTCCAAATATGTAAAGGTAAGATTGTGATACACCGGTCTGTGTTCCTTGAACAACTCTAGCACTCCAGCCTACGGCTTTTTCAAATCCGATGTTCATGCCGGTATCGATTGCTGTGCGTTCAAAGTATCTCCAGATTCCTCGTGCAGCCCACAAAGGTGCAACTACAAATCCCCAATAAACAAATGCGTTGAGATACCATCTGTTTAGGAATAGTTTGTGCATTGAATAGAAGAACAAGTTAGAGTTTACGAATTTGACAGGATCGACCCATCGTCCAATGTAGAATATGTAACCGAGACCAAATCCTGTAGCAAATGCAACTAGTGATGCACCCAATGCAACTGGGTTAAGTCCTGAAAGGAATCCAGGTAATGCAGATTCTTCTCCATAGTAGTGAGAGGAGTGAATTCCAAATGAGTGATCTAGATATTCCTCAAAGAGATGATGTAGTTCTTCTTCTGCAGATAATCCAATTAATCCAATTCCAATTGTTAGTACAGCGAGAATTCCGTATGGAATCCACATTGATTTTGGTGCTTCATGTACGTGGTGACCTTCGCTTTCCATCTTTTCGATGTGTTTGCTGTTCTTTCCAAAGAAGACCATTCCAATCATTCTTGTCGTATAGAATGCTGTAATAATTGCAGTCAAAACTGCGATAATGAATAGAGGTAATGCCCATTCGTTTCCAGATTCATAAACTGTTGCAAAGATTGCATCCTTACTCCAGAATCCTGTTGTGATAAATGGTGCACCCATTAGTCCAAGTCCTGCAGCCCACATGAATGCATACGTCTTTTTCATCTGTTTTTTCAATCCACCCATATCTGTCATGAATCGAGAACCTACTACATGTAACAGCGAACCGGCTGCCATGAAGAGTGATGCTTTGAACATTGCATGAGAGATTAAGTGGAAGAATCCAGCGGTGTAACCGTCAACATATTGTTGTGATAGACCTGCAACACCAAGTGCTAGCATCATGTAACCAATTTGTGAACCTGTTGAATATGCCAAGACTTTCTTGATTTCGGGGTTGACCATTCCTTGAGTTGCTAGTAACAAAGCAGTGATTGCACCAACCCAAGCGACAATTTCAAAGAATTGGTCTGCTAAGATTCCTGCTGCTGCTAATGCAAATACAATTGGTCCAATTCTTGCAACCAAGAAAACACCTGCCTTGACCATTGTTGCTGCATGGATTAATGCAGATACGGCTGTAGGACCGGTCATGGCCTCTAAGAGCCATTCGTTAAGTGGGAATTGTGCAGATTTACCCATTGCACCACCAAATAGTAAGACAAATGCTGGAACTAACATGCCCTGAGCAGACATTTCAACTGCCCAAGCAGTATCGCCAATTAACTCTCTAAATCCAAAGGTTCCAGCATACATGAAGAGTAGTAACATTCCTGAAAGCATCATTACATCACCGACTTTGGTCATGATGAAAGCCTTCATTCCAGCGTGTGTTGGTGAGAAGTACTCCATTATTCCTAATGCGGTACGACCTTCTTGACCGACATGATCTTTCTTCTTATCGCGATACCAGAAGCTGATCAAAGCATACGATGCCAGACCTACTCCTTCCCATCCAAAGAAGACCTGTAAGAGATTATCAGATAGTATGATGAGTTGCATGGAACCGATGAAGAACATCATCCAGAACCAGAATCTTGTAATGTCTTTGTCTCCTTTCATGTAACCTGTGCTGTAACACATGATGAGGAAAGAAATCCATCCAACAACATTTGCCATTATGACAGAGAGAGGATCTGCAAGGACACCTGCTTTGAGACCGATTGCATCAATCCACATTATTTGATGATGAATCTCATGTGCTTCAAGTGCCATTGGGAATAAGGTTGCTGCAGAAATTGCACTCATTGCTGCAAATGCAAC
>CACFJZ010000026.1 GCA_902566725.1 uncultured marine group I thaumarchaeote | reverse complement strand
AATCGTATACTAAAAGAATCTGGCAGCATGTACATATTCTCGGGTTGGAACAATCTCAAAGACATTCTAATTGCAATTGATGATGTTGGGTTAACACTAGTTAATCACATAATCTGGAAATACCAATTTGGAGTTGTTACAAAAAATAAGTTTGTAACTTCTCATTATCATTGTCTTTATGTATGCAAAAATCCTAAAAAAAGAAAATTTTATCCCTTTTCTAGATTCAAAAAGAATGAAAAAACTGAAGATGGGCATAGCTTACATTACAGAGATAAAGAAGATGTATGGGAAATCAAACGTGAATACTGGACTGGAGAAGAAAAAACTCCAACAAAATTACCTGCTGAAATAATTAAAAAAATTTTAATGTATTCTAGTAAAAAAAATGATATTGTTTTTGATCCATTCCTTGGTTCTGGGCAAGTAGCAGTAGTTGGAAAAATGCTAGATAGACGTTACTGTGGATTTGAAATTGTAAAAGAATACTACAATTTTGCACAAAAACGATTACGAAAAAATGTCTATAGGTTAAATGAAAAAAATTAATTTTTAAATTTATTTTCTGAATTGGTTTGAGTTCCAAACTTTGCATCAATTGCATCTTTTAATTCTACATCTGATTTATTTTCGGTATTTATTTTCAATATCTGTGCCATTTTCTCAAGCTTTTGTCTCTCAGACTGAACTGGACCGTCAATAGTAGGATTGTCTACTTCGGTCTTCGTCATATCTTTAATTTGATTTTGCATTTCTGTTTTTGCTTTGTTATACTCGCCTACCATCTTTCCAATTTTTTTTCCTGCTTCAGGAAGTTTGTTTGTTCCAAATAACAAGATTAGTGCAACAAAAATAATTATCATCCATTCGCTTCCCATGATATTTAGGAAATAATCCATATCTGCTACTGTATGAATTTAAAATTAAAGATTTGTATTCTTGTTAGGCTCAAGCAGTCTTCGTTTTGTTATAGATAGAATTGCTACTCCAATTCCTATTACGCAGAACACCAAATATGGTATTTCATTACCAAACATTTGCGACACTATTCCTGCAATTACAGGTCCGGTTGCCCATCCTATACCAAATACTGTCTCGTATGCTCCAATCATTGTACCTGAAATTTCCTTTCGTGTTTTACTCAAAACAATTTCTAGAGTTAACGGGAAGAATATGCTAAATCCAAATCCCAAGAGTATCATTGCAATTGCAAATTCTATGATGCTGTCTACGAAAAATGAAAGACCTAATCCACCAGCAATTGCAAACGTAGCTACAATTAGTGTTAAGCTAGTATTTTTGGCAAGTTTGCTTGCCATTATCAACGTAATAATTCTCGATACTCCAAAAATGAAAAATAACACCTCAATATTGACTGGAGTCATAGTTCTGTCATTCAAAAATGCAGGATAAATGCTCAAAATTATCCCAAATGATGCTGTACAATAAATTAACATCATAATGACATGTGGAAATTTCACAATTTCTTTAACTGATGAAAATGAAAATTTATCCCGTTTTACAATTGGTCTGTTTCTTGATAATCCAATAGCTGATACGATTGATGCCACTAACACATAAGTTGCAATTTCAAAAATGAATCTGTAATTCTCATGGAAACTCTCTAACAGAAATGATCCTATGAGTGGACCAATCATGAATCCAGTTGTAAAGAATCCTGTAAATGTCGCGATATTTCTTACACGTGTCTTACCTTTGCTAACGTTTGAAATAATTGCTTCACACGGTGGCCAAAAAAATGCATGTGCAATTCCTGTTAGAACTCTGTACCCCATTATCTCTGGAACTGATTGTGAAATTGACAGTAAGTAGACTGAAATTGAATTTATTCCAATTCCTAATGATAAAAGATGTGCATTGTTAAAACGATTGAGCAAAATTCCCACAAATAATGGGAAAAACATGTATGGAATAAAATTGGCAAAACCTATTGCACCTAGATCTGTATATGATGCACCGATAACATTTTTTGCAAAAACTGGTAAGAGGGGGCCTTGTAATCCATAAGAAATTCCAATTAAAATGCCAGTGATGTAGACTAGAATTAATCTATTATTCATTTGTACGCAGCAACCATAATTGCTCCGCCCATAAGATCTTTTTCAAATTCCACTCTTGAAAACTTCTCAAGCAACATGGATTCTAATTTTTTATTCTTTGGCCAAAGCTTGTATGTTCCATAAAGTGTTCCAAATTTCAAACCAAGTCTTCCACCTGCTGCAAATGCAATAATTGGCAAAATCATTCTAAGATAAAATGTAACTCCAAATCTAAAAAATGATTCATCTGGTTTTCCTAAATCAACGATAATCCATTTTCCATCTTCTTTTAGAACTCTGTGCATTTCTGAAATTGCAGTTTTAAGACTAATTGCATCACGTAATGAATATCCTGATAACACTGCGTCGAATTCTTTGTCTTGAAATGGTACGTGTTCAAAAACTCCACACGCAGAATCTAATTTTTTATTGAATAACCTATCTGTATTTTTTAGCATTGGAACTAAAGGATCATAAAGAATTATTTTCAAATCATCATCTACAATTCTTGCTGCTGTCTTTGACATGTTACCGAATCCTGAACCAGCATCAAGTATCTTATCCCCTTTCTTCACTCTTCCCTTAATTGCCCTGTTTCTATGTTCTACGTCTTTACCTAATGAAATGAATGAATTTACTTTATCATAAACTGGTATAATTTCTCGAAGTACATCGATTACTTCTCCCCAATAACTTCCTAAACCCATATCTAATCAAAATCTAGGTCTAATAATTCGCTTTCTTAGAAATCTTATTTGACAAATTTGCCTTTTGCAGCCTCGTCAAATTTCTTTAAATCTTCAGGAGAAATTTTCTCTATCATTTTTCCTTCTGCTAGTATCTTTGACATCTTGATATGCTCTACGCCTGATTTCTCTTCACTTTTGAGATTTATTGCAGCAATTGCCAATGATGCGGCCTCATCTACAGTTAGTCCTTCTTTGTAATTTTTCTCAAGGAATTCATTTACTTCATCTGAACCTGTTCCAATTGCTATTGCAGAGTATGAATTGTATGTTCCACTAGGATCAATTACGTATACGTTAACTCCTTTTCTATCAATTCCTGCAATAATCAATGCAACACCAAATGGTCTTACTCCAGAATACTGTGTAAACTGATGATTTTGATCTGCCAAGTGTTTTGCAACAGTCTCGATATCTACAGGTTCGTCATAAGTTAGTTTGTTACTTTGAGAAAAGTATCTTGCATTATCAACTTCAACTCTTGCATCAGGAATGTATCCTGCTGCTGCTACTCCAATATGATCATCAACTTGAAATATTTTCTGTGTAATTCCATCTACTTGTAACGGTCTTGTTTTTTCTTCAACGGCTAAAATTATTCCATCTTTTGTCATTATGCCAATTGCAAGTGTACCTCGTTTGACTGTCTCTAGTGCATACTCTACTTGATAGATTCTTCCATCAGGTGAATACATGGTAGGCGTCATATCATAACCGCGATTTGGCATCATAATGAAAAACTTACTTACTGAGTCAATTTAAGGGTTAGTTCTTTTGTAGGTTGAAACTATTATTTATTGAGAATTGCATCGATCCCATCTTTGTATGATGGATAAATGAAATTGTAGATTGCTGAAACCTTCTGATTCGAAATTTTCATTGGAGTTGTTAATAATTTTACTAAATCTCCACCTAGAACACCTTTTGCAAGAAACATTGGAACTCCGCCTGGATGTTTTGCATCAATTTTATCAGCTGTATAATCTACAAAATCTTTGAAAGTAACAGACATTGAATCTGCACATACATAATACTGGTTTCTTAGATTATCTTTTGCAATAGTTGTTAGAATTCCTATTGCATCATCAACATGTATGAAACATTTGTCGTAATCTCCTTTTCCAGGAACTTTCATCATGCCTGACTTTAATTTTTTCACCACCATTTCTGTAAACCAACTACCATCTCCATAAACATCTCCAAAATAACACACTGAAAACCCAATGTTATTTTCCTTACACGATTCTTCCAAGAATTTTTGTGCATCTAGTCTTATCTTAACAAAATCTGTATCTGGTTTTATGTTACTTTGTTCATCAACTATACCATTTGGGTTTCCAAATACTCCTAATCCTGATGCATAAATTATGAAATCTGTCTTATCTTTAATTTTATTAAATAAATTAACGGTTCCATCAAAATTGATCCTCTTTTGCTTTTTCTTATCTTTAACAAGTGGTGTTGCAGCTGCCAAATGAAAAACCACATCAAACTTCACATCTGGAATATCAAATTCATCATTTGTTAAGTCTGCATTAATAATTTGCATTCCTTCTACTTGAGATGGTGATTCGTGTATTGTACCAAAAACTTCATGTCCCTCTACAATCAGTTTCTTTACTAGTCTGGAACCTATGAATCCACCTGCTCCTGTAACTAAAACTTTCATAAATTATCTATCCTCTTAGATGATAAAAAATTTGATATTGTAAAAGATACTTTTAAGTATAATTTGAAATTACACAATATTCATCTTGGTAAAACATGACCCTTTTGCTAATGCAACAAAACAAGTAAACGATGCTTGTGATGTTTTAAAAATTAAAGATAAAGGATTAAGAGAATATCTTGCAATGCCAAACAAAGTTCTACGTGTTAAAATTCCTGTAAAAATGGATAATGGAAAAATACGTGTCTTTACCGGATTTAGATCACAACACAACAATGATCGTGGTCCATACAAAGGTGGAATTAGATACTTTGATCCAGAAGGTGGTGTTCAATACATGGAACGCGAAGTTATGGCATTGTCATCTTGGATGACATGGAAGTGTGCTGTTGTTGATGTTCCACTTGGCGGTGGTAAAGGTGCAATTTTTGTAAATCCAAAGAAAGACAAACTTAGTGAAGGTGAATTAGAACGATTAACTCGAGGATTTGCATATAAAATCGGTGAAATAATCGGACCTCAAAAAGATATTCCTGCCCCTGATGTTTACACAACTGGAAAAGAAATGACACAGATTATGGATACTTGGAGCAAGATGAATGGTAACAAATACTCTCCAGGAGTAATTACTGGAAAACCAATCCCTATGGGAGGCTCACTTGCAAGAAATGTTGCAACTGGATTAGGAACTGCATATTGTGTTAGAGAGGCTTCTAAAATATTAAAAATTAAACTTAAAGGCGCAAAAGTTGTATTACAAGGATTTGGAAATGCATCCACTTTTGCTGGTGAATATCTTGAAAAAATGGGAGCTAAATGTATAGGTGCAAGTGATTCTAAAGGATCAATCATTGTTCCAAATGGATTCAAAGTAAGTAAATTAATTGAACATAAACAAAAGAAAGGTAGTGTTGTTGGTTTCCCTGGCAGTAAGAAAGTTTCAACTGAACAATTACTCACAACAAAATGTGAAATCCTAATTCCTGGTGCACTTGAAAATCAAATTGATGCTAAACTTGCAAAAAAATTACAATGTAGAATTATTGGAGAAGCAGCAAATGGACCAACACTTCCTGAAGCCGATCCAATAATTTACAACAAGAAAATTATGGTTATCCCAGACATACTTGCAAACTCTGGCGGTGTTTGCATCTCCTATCTTGAATGGGTACAAAACAATATGGGATATTATTGGAGCTTTGATGAAGTTGCAGGAAAAATGGAAGCAAATATCACAAGAGGTCTAAAAGACACTCACGATATTTCAAAAAAATACAAAATTGATATGAGACGTGCAGCAATGGTTCTTGCAGTTCAAAGAGTCATGGAAGCATTTGAACATAAAGGCATTTGGCCATAATCAAAAATTTTTGATCAAAGATTAATATAGCGAAAAATTTTTTCATCGATCGAATAATGTCCTTTGTAAAAAAAACCTTTGAAGAAATAATCAATACAGATCATAAAGTCATTACTGAAGAATCATCAAAATCAATTCTAAAAAAATATGGAATCAAAGTACCTGGATTTGCACTCGTAACTTCCGCAGAAGATGCAGCAAAACAGGCAAAAAAACTGGGATTCCCATTAGTAATGAAAGTTGTTTCTCCACAAATATTACACAAGACTGATGTTGGAGGAGTAAAAGTTGGATTAGATAATGTTGCAGATGTAAAAAAGACATTCAACGACATGTATGGTCGTTTATCCAAAAAGAAAGGTGTTGACGTAAAAGGAATTCTTTTGGAAAAAATGGTTCCAAAAGGTGGTGTTGAACTAATTGTTGGTATACAAAATGACCCACAATTCGGTCCAATGATTATGGCCGGATTAGGTGGAATCATGACTGAAGTTTTCAAAGATGTTGCATTTAGAATGCTTCCAATTACAACTGCTGATGCAAAATCAATGTTGGATGAACTAAAGGGTTCAAAACTTCTCAAAGGATTCCGTGGCAGTAAACCAATTGACACAAACATGGTTGCTAAAGCCTTGGTACAAATTGGAAAAATGGGTGTAGATAATGCAGATTATATCAATAGTATTGACTTTAACCCTGTAATTGTATATCCAAAATCATACTTTGTAGTAGATGCAAAAATCATTCTAAATAAAGAACTAAGAAAGAACTCTATCTCAAAAGCAAAACCAATCATTGAATCAATGGAAAAATTCTTCACACCAAAATCTGTTGCACTAGTAGGTGCATCTGCAACTCCTGGAAAAATTGGTAACTCTGTTCTTGATGCACTTGGAAAACAAGATTACAAAGGTAAAGTCTTTCCAATTAATCCAAAACAAAAACAAATTCTTGGCATCAAATGTTATCCTTCATTAGAAGACATTAAAGAAAAAGTTGATCTTGTTGTAGTCTGTGTTGATCTTTCTGCATGTCCTCCTATAATGAAGACTTGTGCAAAGAAAGGAATACACAATGTTGTCATAGTTTCTGGTGGTGGAAAAGAGTTAGGTGGTGACAGAGCAGCAATGGAAGCTGAAGTTAAAGAATTATCATTAAAACACAAAATTCGTGTAATTGGTCCAAACTGTATTGGAATGTTTAATGCTGCAAATAGATTAGATTGTGCATTCCAAGGACAAGCAAGAATGGTTCGTTCAAAATTAGGAAATGTCGCATTCTTCTCTCAAAGTGGAACCATGGGAATTAGTATGTTAGAAAGTGCAGATCTATTTGGTCTATCAAAAATGATTAGCTTTGGTAATCGTTCTGATGTTGATGAGGCTGATATGATTTGGTATGCTGCAAATGATCCACAAACCAAAGTTATTGGATTATACGTTGAAGGATTTGGTGATGGAAGAAAATTCATCAATACTGCAAAACGTGTTATGAAAGAAAAGAAAAAACCTATTGTCATTTGGAAGAGTGGACGAACCGCTGCTGGTGCAAAACAGGCTGCATCTCACACTGGCTCACTCGGTGGTTCAAATGCAATGATCATGGGTGCATTCAAACAAGCAGGAATTATCTCAGTTGACAGTTACCAAGAACTAGTTGGTGTCTTAAAGGCTATGGCATGGCAACCACACGCAAATGGTAATCGTGTTGCAATGACTAGTAACGGTGCAGGTCCAATGATTGGCGGCATTGATCATTTAGAACGATTAGGATTAACAATTGGAAAATTAGAATCAAAAACTCGCCAAAAGATTAAGGATCATTTCCCCCCAACTGTACCAATCCATAATGGAAATCCAGCTGATGTTGGAGGTGGTGCAACTGCAGGTGATTACAATTTTGTTATTGAACAATTCTTGGCAGACAAAAATATTGATATCGCAATGCCTTGGTTTGTTTTCCAAGATGATCCTCTTGAAGAAACTATTGTAGATTATTTGGCTGCACTAACAAGGAGACGGAAAAAACCAATTCTCTGTGGTGGAAATGGCGGTCCATATACTGAAAAAATGATCAAATTAATTGAGAAACATAACGTCCCAGTTTATCAAGACCTAAGAACATGGATTGCAGCAGCTTCTGCATTAGCCCAATGGGGCAAAGTACGTGGATAATAGATAACATTTAATTTTACATTCTATTCGTTTTCTATCATGTCAATGATTACAACAAGCAAAGATGAAGGCGTTTGTGTCGTTAAGATCAATCGTCCAACTAAGCTTAACGCTATGAATATTGATGTTGCAAAAGAAATAATCTCTACTTTTGAGCAACTCGATAAAGATGATAGTGTAAAAGTAATTGTTTTGACTGGTGAAGGCGATAAAGCATTCTCAGCAGGAGCAGACATTGAATATATGTCAAAAATATCTGCTGATGAATCTGAAGTATATGCAAAACTTGGTCAAGAAGTTACTGCAACTGTTGAAAATGTTTCAAAACCAACAATTGCTGCAGTAAATGGATTTGCACTAGGTGGTGGATGTGAAGTTGC
>CACFJZ010000025.1 GCA_902566725.1 uncultured marine group I thaumarchaeote | reverse complement strand
TAAATTTTGCAATTTTGATTTGTGGTTTTCCTTTGATATGTCTAGTATTGGCATATGGTTGTCCATTGCCTTTTCTATAACATCCCCCATGCATAAGAATGAAAATCTAATAACCCTATTTTAACGAATAGCATACTATGCCTAGATCTTCTTCAATATCTGGTATTTTTTGAGAATTATTATAACGACAATCCCTTCAAACTAGACATGTCATTTGATTTTGAAACAAAGATTAATGCCAAACTGATAAATGAAAAAACTGTTGTTCTTGACCCTAAAATGCAAAAAATTTTAACTGAACGTGGATTTGGCGAACCTGAAAATGATGTCTTAATTTTGGATTCAATTGAAACACTATACTTGTTATACAACAATAAACTAGAATTAAAAAAAATCAATAAAAATATAATTTTTGATGAATTGATACAGAAGTATATCCAAAAAAACGATGATACTTTGATACGCTTTTTACTCTATCGTGATTTACGAACAAAAGGGTATGCTGTAAAAGATGGTTTTGGATTTGGTTCGGATTTCCGGGTTTATGAACGTGGTACTTATGGCTTGAAAGACGCAAAATTTGTTGTATTTCCATTCAATGAAGGCACACAACAAAAAATTGGAAAACTCTACAAAAATATTGTTGAAATAACAAAAATGGGTAAAGAACCAATTGTTGCAGTTGTAGAACGTCGTGGTGAAATTATATACTATAAAATTAACAAAATGAATTTTTCAGAAAATAAGCCTGACTTTCAAATGAAAGATTTTGAATTTAATTAGGATTTATTGCCCATTCTGAAGAATATTTTAATAAATTATTTTTTTCTGCATACTCAAAATCATAAATCTTCACTGATGATGTTTCATTAAGCCATAATCTCTCAAAATCCGCAATTTTTGTCTCCACTCTTGATTTATCATTCCATGATGTGAAGACATCGATAGTTTCAAAGTTTGTGCTCTTTCTTGCAAACATCACACTTGAAGTACCTGAAAAAACAACCGAATCTCCATTTGCATCTCTAAAAATCCCTACTTTTTCTGAAAATGTTCCATCAATATCTTCTGAACTAGGAATTCCAATTTTCAACATGAGATTTCCGTCACTTACCAATCTTCTTATTCTCTCCAATTTTGCATCTCTGATTAATTCTGGGTTAAAGTTCTTCCATCCATTTCCATTTTTAGAAAATAGTTTGTGCATCATATTCAAATCTTTAATGCCAAATTGATGTCCTGAAATCAATCTCATTCTTGCATTTGGTGTTGAATTATGAAATCCTAGTGATAAAGTGGTTAAACCTCTCAAAGTCACAAATTCCACTGCTCTATCATATTCAATACAGTTATTCAAACAAGGAATCAAAAAATCTGAAATTATATCATCTTCATCTGATCTATATTGTTCTTTTAATTTTAATTTCCTTAATTCCATATCTAACGTAAGTTATACTGAAAATTAAAATTTTATTGTATGGTGCTCCCATCGGGATTTGAACCCGAGTCACTGCCTTGAGAGGGCAATATGCTTGGCCGGACTACACTATAGGAGCTGTTTAAACGAGAAATTTGTCATAATTAAACGAATCCGATAAATTTTCTCCGTTTGAAATAAATTCAAAATTGAACCATATCCTCAAAAAAGTTTTGTACATTGAAAATAATTACTTGATACTCGATGAAATACTATGAATCAAGATGAAATTCTCAAAATTATTGGTAATGTGAATCATCCTGTTGCTCTGGGAGGATATGACTCAGATAATTATGATAATGATTGTCACATATACAATTTAGTTGTATTTGATGGAAAGGACGTTCCAGATGACATCATCATACATGAATCAAATCTTTTTAAAATCTCTCATGGCAATCTCTCAGAGCATAATTCACAAATTTTACTTTCTTATAGTAATTTAGAAATTATTCATGATGAACAATGGGACCTAAAACAACTACTATCCAAAATTCAAGAAAAAAGAGATGCTCTATTTTCTACCTCTACAAAAAACTCCCTAGTTGAGTCTCAATTTGCTCTATCAAAGGCTAAAACTGCACTGAAAACAGATGATCCTTTTTCATCAAGTTGGATAAAGAGTGCAGGAATTTCATTAATTGATTCAATATTATTACAAAATAAAATCATTCCAAATCCTACTCATTCACTTTCATTATTACGAAATCTTAAAAATGAAAAAAACAATCAATTTTCTGAAAAAATAATATCTAGCACTGGAATTGAAAGAGCAACTTCGTCTTTACTTTCTAGAATGTTAAAGTCATCATGTGGATTTGCTGATATGATTGAAAATAATCAAAATGCAAAAATTATTGAAAAAAAGGCAAATTATCTAATTGAAAATTCCCTACTTTCAGATTGTTATCTTTATCTAACTTATCAAAATAAAAATAATTTTTATAAAATTAAGAATTCTCTGAATGTAAATTCTGATAAGATCCATGTTCTGAAGACCGCCTTTGATCTGACAAACACTCCTTCTGAATTGCAAGCATCAATTGATTTTATGTCTGATGCCACGAATGCATTATTGGGGCTTAATCATTGAAATGGTCTAAATTTGGATAACTTTTAAAACAAAGGTTTGTTCTATATCTGTATGAGTGACGCGGCATGTGGTTGCGCAGCACAGGCAGAAAATAATACTGAATGTGATTGCGAGATGCAAGGTACTTGTTATTGTGATGCTACTTGTGACTGTAAAGCACAAGTTTGCAAAGACACAGAACACTAAAAAAGAATATTTTCTTTTTTTTCTTTTTATTTTTCTATTAAACATTAAATATGCTCAATTTAATGTGATTTTGTGAGACTACCGATCATTTGTGGAGTTGTATTTGCAATTTTGCTATTTGTTCCTATAGCAGTTCAGGATTCGTTTGCTCAAATTAACGATGGTGGATTTCAAGCTGGAGGTGTAAACGTTGATGGTTCATGGTATGTTGGTGAAGGTCTCAAAGTCGGTGACTATTTCATCTTCAATGTATGTCATGTTGATTATTTAGATTGTTCAGATTTTGATATGGCAATGTGGGTTGAAGATGAAATTCGTGTTGGAACTGAGGATAAATTTAGAATGCAAGTTTTAGTTTATGATGGAAATAAAATTGTCAAAGGAGTAATGGATGTTGGCCAAGTTGCTCCAGAACCTACTGGTGGCACTGAAGAAATCTCATCATATAGAGGTGCTTACAAATCTTCTATTGCTTGGCTTTCTGCATTTGCAACAAAAGAAATGGATAGAGGAGATGGCACATACTTAACTGGAAAAGGCCCAAAAGAATTCAGAGCTGCATCATGGGGAAAGATTGGAAATATTGGCGGTCAACAAATCTTGCCTACTGCTGAACAAACTATTTCAGTTGAGGCTGGTCAATTTGATTCCATTCTACTTACTTGGAAGACTGGAGGACAACAAAGTAAAGTCTGGATTGTAGATGATTTTCCATTTCCAATCAAAGCTAAAACATTCATGCATGTTTCTCAAGGCATACCTCCAGTTGAATATGAATTTGAATTATTAGATTATAAGGAAAATGTATCTTCTAATCCATTTGTAAATGTTGAAACCACTGCTGCAAAACAAGCAGCTGCAGGTTGTCCTAAAGAATATGAAAAAACAAAATTTAATGAATCTACAAACACATTTTCAATGATTGTAAAAGGTGTTATTGGTCCAAAAGTTGTAAAACAAGGATGTGACATCGAACTATTCATTGATTTTAAACGAATGGTAAATCCTACCGAATTCGTTGATCAAGTACACTATGATATTGCAGTATATGGTGATAAGTCAAAACCTCCAATCAAAACAATCTCTAATGATGAAGGTAGAGCTGAATTATACACTGCATCTGGTCAAACACACAGATTTGTTTTGGCAGACCATCCACCAGGGATATACACATATGCAATAATCGTTTATGGAACTGGCCCTGAACATATTCTGGGTGGTAATCCTGAAACCTCTGGATTGATGACATTTGAAGTTGAGGTTGTAAAAGGTGGCAACACATCATTTACCGCTCCTCCAACAGCATCAATCACTGAAATTCCTCAATGGATAAAAAACAATGCAGAATGGTGGGCTGATGATCAAATTGATGATGAATCTTTCGTTAGTGGAATCCAATATTTGATTAATCAAGGAATAATGAAAATACCTCCAACAATACCAAGTGGTAGTGGTACTTCTGATGGCATTCCTGATTGGATTAAAGGTAATGCAGGATGGTGGGCTGCAGGTCAAATTGATGATAATACTTTCGTCAGTGGAATTCAATGGCTAATCACTAATGGAATCATGAAAATTTCCTAAATTACTTGATAGAGAAATATTATGACCGGCCTATTTAGTTATCCAAAACGTAAACTACGAAAATTAATCTCACAAGGAGAATATGAACAGGCAATCGAGTTTGGTAATGAATTAGAGGCCAAAACCCCAAAAGATCCCGATCTTTTGTTCATTATGGGAAGTATGTTCTATATTCTAAATGATGAAAAAAAGACTCTTCATTATATCGATAGAGTATTGGAGATTAATCCTTATGATGTTGAATCTCTATCTCTGAAATTACGCGTACATCAATTTCTCAAAGAAGATGATATTGTAATCGATTGTTGTAGAAAAATTCTTCAAGTTGCACCAGATAACTTTGAAGTTCGTGATCTAATATCTGAACTAGAATCAAATTCTTAATGTTCTTTCATCAAGTATACGTTTTCTAGCAACCAGTCACAAAACTCTGTAACTGGTTCTGTAAACTCATACCAAATGTGAAGTGAATGTGGAAGTATGTCTATCTTATCTTGAATATTATCATTAAAAATTATTCTAACTCCTTCTTTATCCTCGTACATATAGGCATCTTCAGTTTTAACCTGTCCCAAAAGTTCTACTGCTTTTTGTTTAATTATTTCTCTATCCATTGGGAAACGTTTCTTTTCCATATTGATTAGTAAGCTAAGATCCTGTTTTCCATACATGTCGAAATCCTCAATTTTTCCTTCATGTGGAAAATTAACCAATAATTCTATGTTATATTTTTGACCTACTTTCTTCCCAATTTCAATAATTTCCTTATAGGCAATAGCAGGATTCTTCTTTAATAGAAAACGAATTTGAGCAAAATTTGACTTTAAGGTTTTTTGCAGATCTTCTACAATTATTTTAAACATAATCTCGTTTTCAATTAATGCCATATTTAGATTAGTTTTTTAGATAAAAATAATAACGATGAATATGGGAATAGAATATTCAATAGATGATATTATTACACTTGTTACCTCTGAATCTCAAAAACTACACAAAATTATTGACTCTATCAAAGAAACATCTGAAAAAACAATACCTGATATAATTAATCTCTATTATCAAGTTACAATGGTTCAAACTTTGGTAAAAAAGATAAAATTTGACCTCAAATTCCCTATTGAAAACCAGAATTTACTTGATGAAATAAACAAAACTGAAGAATATTTGAATGAGAAATTCTCAAAATCTCTTCATCACGAAATTTTATCTGAATTAACTAATTCGATACAAGTTTCTACCGATAATTTGAAACGACTTGGCCAGAACTCTGAACAGAAAACCAAAGAAACTATTGAGAAAGAAGCTTTACTGTATAAAGAATTACGTGAATTAATGAGCACTAAGGAATTCGTTGAACAATATGAAACCGGAATCAAAGATGATTGAAAACATTTCAAAAAATCTTATCAGTCTAAAAAAAGAATTCAGACGTGTTTATTGTGGGACTAGTCATGTTCAAGAAATCATACCACTCGATGAATCTGATGATTTTCCCATCCCTCAAAACGATCTTGATTCTCTTCATACATTTTTACAAAATAATTCTATTTACTATGATAAATTTGAAACAAAAATTAATGATCTTAATTGTATGGTGTATGAAGGTGACATCAACAAATATTGGTTAAACAGTATTGGGCATGAATCAAGTACTCAACCATTTTCTCCAACTTGGATGTTAACTGCTTACATAATAACTTCAATGGCTAAAATATTAGGCTATAGCGAAGTTCTTGACATTGGCTCTGGTGATGGTAGAATTGCATTTTGTGGAAAAGTTTTAGGCTTGAATGTATATGGAATTGAAATTGATGATATGCTAGTTGACTTGCAAAATAATATTTCAAAAAAAATAATGATGGATTTTAATCCAATTTGTTCTGATGCTGTAAAATTTGATTATAATGCTCTAGAATTATTCCAACCTGCATTTTTTATAGGTGGATTGCCTCAAATGGGCGGCGATGTATTGGCTTGCAAAATTATTTCAAATCTAAATAATAATTTAAAACAGAAATCATGCATGGTCTTGACTGGAAGCTATTCTGAAAAATATTCATTTAATGATACAAGAGATGGAGGCTGGAAAAAACTAATTGATGAGTACAGTCTTGAAATAATTCAATCAAATTCTTTACCTACTGCATGGAGCTTTAATCAAACAACTGAAACTCCTTACATTTTTACAAAATTTTCTTAGTGCAGATATACTGTGAATGCCGGGGGTGGGTTTCGAACCCACGACCTCCAGATTATGAGTATTGCCTTCAATGGAAGAACCGTTAGAGATTACCATTTGAACTGGCACTCTAACCAGGCTGAGCTACCCCGGCACGAATTTTCATCCAAGTATATGTCACTTAAATGTTAAAATCAATAATGTTTTGAGACGTCTTTCCACGATTCGTTCTCTGATTTTACCCAGAGGAATTTTTTCTGTAATGCCGTTGTGTAGAGTTTTTCCCAATCTGCTGAAATTTCATCTGTCCATGATTTGAAAATTCTTGGATCAATATAGTTTCGAAGCGATGTGCCAAGATTATAATCTCTGGTCTTCTCTGTTAGATCTAACTGTAATTGTAATTTTTCAACTCTCTCTTTTTGTTTTGCTTTTGATTTCTTTATCATCTGTTTAATTTTTGTAATTCTTTCTTTTCTTTTCTTTTCTTGTGCATCAGTCTTTGTTTTTGTAGACTCTGCTTTCTTTAACGTCTCTTCATTTTTCTTCCATGGTGTTGCTTTTTCTGCAACTTTCAATGTATCTCTCTTCTTCTTAAGTGATTGCTCAAATGTCTTGGGAATCGTTCTTTTATGATTACACATAATTGCTGCTTCTAGATTTGCAAGTTTTGCATGATATAGTTTTTCCATAGCAGATTTAGTCTTCACATCTCCATTTTCATTTAGATATTTTGAAACAACTGTTGATGCACTAAATGTTCTGAAAACTTTGGCTGTTAATCCATTTACTACTGTTTTATAATATTCATTAACATCTCTTGATGTAAGATTTCCAAAAATTTCATCTGTTGGCTTGATCTTTGCTGTTAATTCTTTAAGATTTACATGAAATTGTTTATCGTTTCCTACTGCTGGGACCGTTTCTTGCCATCGTACGCTATCTTTTCCAAGAAAATCAAATTTTATTGCACCAGATGTTAGTTCAACATGTTCTTTTCTTAGTGTTGTAGCACCAACTGTATCTGCCTCATCTGGATCTTTTTCGTCCCCGACTCTCATTGCAGTTCGATAAATTAACCAACATACAGTTGATATCCGTCTAACTTTTGCATCCTTACTCTCCATATCTTTAACAATTTTATTTTTCACAGTTTCAATTTCTTGTGCCAATTTCTTGGCTTTGTCATATTTTGCCTTGTCTCTATCTTGTTTTATTCCTGCAGTATCTGCTAACCATACATACTTTCTTTTCTGTGTTAAATAATCCGTCCAGCTAGCCATCCACATTGAATCTTGGTCGTGAACTATTTTGCCCCAATCCCCTTTTGGCACCTTCGCTTCTTTACCTAAGTTTAACGTAACATCTCTTGATGTGACCTTTGGTTTCCATTTTCCACGTAGTGGATGTTCGCCTCTTCCAATGAAAATTCCTGGTGGCTCTGCCATGTAATTTGCAATTTCAACCTCATTTCCATCCATTTTCCCTTTACCAAATTTCTCTTTCATCTCCTCTCTGAGTTCTTTGCGTTTTGCTGCAAGGGCTTTTTTTTCTTCTTTTGTTAAAAGTTCTTTTGCATCTTTTTCTTTATCCACAACTTTGAATGCATTTTTGAAATCTACATCTCCTAATTCTAATTTTTTATATTTTGAACCGAATGTTTTTGCAAAATCAGCAAGAAAATTTTTCTGGAAAACTTTATCCTGAACATATGGTGTATCTTTCTTTTTTGCCCATTGATAGACCATCTCTTCTTGATTAATATCTAAATCAACAGATTCACCTTTTATCTTAATTTTGATTTTCTTGGTTTCAAAATCTGGCGGAAAAAGTATTCCATTATGTTCTAATTTTTTCCATTTCATCATTATTCACAATTTTGCGGACTTTGACAAAAATCAAACTTTGGCGTATATATTCTAACCTTGAATTACTCACTATACAGTTCTTTTTTCATATAATTCTCAAATTCAATGTCTGTTTTCATCTTTTTGGATTCCATAAACATAGCGGCGTCATTTCCAACAATATATCGCGGTAATGGCTTTTCTTCTTTTAGTGATTTGATTATTACTTGTGCTACTTCTTTTGGCGATGTTCCCATTTCTGCCATCATCTTTACTCCTGTTATCACTTTGATTGTTATGTCTCTGTATACTCCTCCTTCATCTGCCTTTTTTGCGGTCTTCATAGAATCAAAAAAGTTTGTTTTGATTACGCCAGGTTCAATAATTATTACATTTACACCAAACTGTCCTAGTTCATATCTGAGCGACTCTGAAAGACCCTCTACAGCAAATTTTGAACTAACATATGCAGTTGATGCAGGTAATCCTATTCTTCCTGCAACTGAGCTTATGTTGACGATGTTACCTGAACCTTGATTTCTCATCGTCGGTGCAACTTTTTGTATCATTCTTACAACCGAAAAAAAGTTTGTTTCAAATTGCTCCTTAAATTCCTCTACTGAAACATCTTCTCCAGTTCCCCATATCCCCCATCCTGCATTGTTTACTAGTACGTCAATTCTGCCTTTTTCTTGAATGATTGTATTTATTGCATTTTCAGCAGATTCTTCATTGTCTACATCTAATTCTATTACTTTTAGTGAAAGACTTTCTTCATCTGCAATTTTCTGTATTTTATCTGCTTTTTTTACATCTCTCATTGTTGCATATGTGAAATAACCTTCTCTTGCTAATGCTAGAGATGTTTCAAATCCAATTCCACTTGAACTTCCTGTTACAACTGCAACTTTTTCCATAATACGCACTAGTCTTTACCCTGTAATAGTTTTATTCATACCACTATGCTGAAAAAACAAAAAAGGTTATCTACAATACCGCTTAAATCGGGTTATGGCAGGTTATACCTCTGACGTAGCAAAAAGTCACAAAAAATTCACTGCTGCATTAAATCGTGCAAAAACTAGACAAGCATGTTTGAATGCATACTGGAAACATAAAAAGGAACATGAAAATCTCCTAAAAAAGCACCTTAAAGAAGAATTGTCACAAGTGAATAAAAAAAAGTCAAAAATCCCATATCGATAAGTGTAATGCTAAACCATTCCACTTTTTCTTTTTAATGAAATTTTAAGTAATGATGATTCAAAAATAATTTAATGCAAAAAATTGATTTTAATAAAATCT
>CACFJZ010000024.1 GCA_902566725.1 uncultured marine group I thaumarchaeote | reverse complement strand
AACTAAGTGATGAATTTCTTCTAGACCTTCTGAACCTTCAATGTGTCCATCCTCAATTTCATGTAAGATATGTTCAATTTCTTCAATTTTACCGGCTCCATGATCATGTCCATCTCCTTCATGTTCATGAAGTATTTCTTCGATGGCTTCAATAGATTGTGATTCAGTCATATGTCCATGTTCAAATTCTTCAATTACTAACGCAATCTCTTCGTAAAATTCTTCTGCGTGAGATTCATGCTCATCATGATCATCATGTCCTTCTTCTTTTGCATGATCATCATGTCCACCATGATCATCTTCAAATTCTATTAGTTCAACACCTTCAGATGCTTTAACAAATAAAACATTATCAAATTCTCCTGATTCCATTATTTGATCAACATAAGATTCCATTCCTAATCCATTGTAAACAAAAACGTCTGCACGTAACAAGGATTGAATTTCTTGTGCACGAGGTTCCCAATCATGAGCCTCTACTCCAGCTGGCATAAACTGTTTAACTTCAGCAAAGTCACCAGCTACATTTTTTGTAAACTCATGATATGGATAAAATGATGTTAAGACAGTTATTTTTTCTTCTTGAGGTACAAGAGGGGCCTGGGTTACTTCATCAGAGACAGGTGCTGGTAATGGTGCAGCATCATTTGAAATTCCACTAAATGCAAAAACAGATGCAATCACTGCTACTGCAATAGCAACACCAGCTACTATAGCAATTGATGAATTCTTATTCATCGATAATCACTCCAAGAAAAAATATGGCAAGGGGAAGAGTGTGAACGAAGCATGTGGTTGATATCGAACAAACTATCCAAACTTGCCATGAAAATAATGAAAAATTATTATTAATAAATGTGTAAAAAGTTAATAACATTTTGTCGAAATTTTGAGGTTTATTAATAAAAATAAGCACAATTCTGCTTTTTCCAAGTTTTAATCAAAATTTTATTTTTCTTCAATCTTACATTTTTCAAGTGACACTGTAAGAGACAATTCATAATCATGTTCTTCTGCAATTTTCATAAATGCATGTATTCTTCCTAACCAATAGATAGTATCTTCTTTGTTGTCTGCCCATACCACCTGGTTAATGCATTCTTGTAAATTTTCTTCTAAAATTTTCATTTGTCAGCATGCACACTCGTCTTTAGCATCTTCCAAATTGTCAAGATACATACCTTCTTTTTTGTATTGTTCAATTACAGATACATCTTTGCTTAATTTTATACCGATATTATTTGCAACGACTGCAAATCTCTGTTGGAATTTGTAAATAAAACAGAAAATCATATTATGAGATTGTAGCATTGGGCCTGTTACATAAAGTCCTGGAGTCTTTGTAGATTCATCATACGAATTTAATTGTGCTTTTCCATCCTCCCAGTCAAACAGTCCTTTAATTAATGAAAGACTTCCTTTAAAACCAGTAGCAAGAATTGGTTTGGTTTTAGAACGAATTTTCTTTTTTTCTGTAAAAATTATAAATTCATTTTGATCTTTTTCTACCCTGATCACTCTTCCGGTGTGAAATTCTATTTGATTATCAGTATTGACTTTTCTCAATCTGTCTTTTGTGTATGGAGATATTGTTCTACTAGGATCTATATCTTCACTCTCTAACAAATTATCTTTGTCAATTATTAGAACGCGTTTATTTCGTGCCGCTAAATTAATTGCAGTATCCATACCACTTTCATAACCACCTATAACAAAAAATTCATCGCCTTGAACATCATTCCAATTAGTAATCAAACTATTGTGAATACAGTATTTTGCTCCAGGAAATGAATGACTTCGTGGATATTGGAATTCACCTGCAGCCCAGACTACATATTTAGATTTTATTTCTCCCTTGTTAGTTTTTATGGTAAATACATCTCCATTTTTTGATACTGAATCTACATTGGTATTGCCCTGAATTGGTAGCTTGAAATGTTCTGCAAGTTTTTTAAGATATCCTGCATATTCTTGACCACTTGGATGTTCTGTCTGTAATGTCAATGCAGGTGAAGTATCATAGGTTATTGCATTAAGATCTATCATTTTGAAAGTATTGCTAAAAAACGAAGGAGTTAGTAATTTCATCTGCTTTGGCCATTTAAGAAATGAACTGCCCACGTTGTTACGGTCTAAGACTGTAAAATTGACTCCCATCTTCTGTAGTATTATAGAAACACCGATTCCGGATGGTCCTGCTCCTACCACAACTACTTCGTTCATGCTCAATTTCACGCCTAAGTCTATTAAAGTTTTTAGGTATTTATGCTAATAATTATTAATAATTTGTAAGAATCTTAATATACAAAAATTCCTCAGAAAACCCATTGGTTAGTGAAATATGAAACCCCGACCATTTAGCATAACAGGAAAATTTGTTGAAAAACTAAAAGCAACAAAACAAGATTCTACAGAAGAGGAAAATAGCCAGAGTTATTCAGAATACGTTCCAAAATACATTCAAAAGGATTGGCAGAGATTTTTTACAAAACAAATCTATGCCTTTGGAAAAGATATACTATACGAAAGAAATCTTTTACTGGAATATGGTTTTACTAAACAGAGGCCTCCAAATAATGCACCGGGAACTAGCCAGTATTCATTAACTGAACAAGATGATAAGATAATTCTTTGGGGTTTTGGAATGATATTTGCTACAAAAAATGATGCGGTTTTTTTGTGGCGTCATGAATTTATACCAAAATTACTTAGTACCAATTCGCTTCCATCTCATATATGGGAGCCGGAACAGATTCCACAGTGCACAGTACCAAATACCTCTGATGAAAAACGTCTGATGTTAAAATTAGTTCTTAAATCCATGAAGTGGTTACAAAGATATGAAGAATGGGTATTAAAAACAGCGGGACAACCATATCGGGATAGTTCATTAAAAGGTCAGCATTTACCGTCTCCTGTTCGCTTAGATGAAAAATGGTCTAAACTATCTGAGAAATTTCCAAAAATTCTGCAAACTTTTGAATCACCAGAACAAGACTATAATGCAGGAGCATTAGAACCATTACAGACTAATCTTAAACAACAATCTCAAAAAACAAAAAAAGCTTGTGGTGCTTGTGGAGATTCATGGCCAGAAGAGGTAAGTTTCTGTCCATCATGTGGATGGGAGGGTTTAGCATGCTAAAAAGTTCTTCAACTCCAAAAATTATTGTAATTGGTAAAGAAGGAGTTGGAAAATCACAATTAATCTCATCACTAACTGGAAAGTATGCAGAGAGTAGTAATTTTAAAGGTTCAACTGTTTCAAAGGAATCTTACAACAACGATAAATTTTCTTTTATTGATACTCCGGGAATCGTTTTTGATTCCGATAGTGAAACAACAAAGATTGCAATTTCGTCTATACATGGAAACGATTCCATATTGCTTGTTGTTAGTGCCGCAAACATAGATGACGATATTGAATATTTTCTTCCATTAATCAAAAACAAGAAAGGGATGATAATAGTAACAAATTGGGATAGGTTTAATTCAAAAAATGAAGACATGCTTGAAAAATTAGAGCAGGATCTTAAGATTCCCATTACAGCAGTAGATGCACGAAGAATTACCGAGGCTCAAAAAAGTAGAATTTTTGAGACATTGAATAATCCACGTATATTCTCAAACAAAACAGTTCATACTGGGATTTCAATTAAGCCGAAATCAACAATTCTTGAGAAAAAACACGCAGGAATTTTAATTGGACTAGTGTTATTGCTTGCTCCGGCCATATTATCAGTCATTGGAGCCAATTATTTTGGAGAGTTGATTCATCCAATAATATCAGATCTTTTGAGAGGGCCAATAGAAAGTCTTAGCACATTACCATCTCCATTGATGGATATTGTTGTCGGAGATTATGGATTCTTATCCATGGGTCCATTTCTTTTTGTTTGGGCAACCCCCGTAGTTGTAATATACGCATTAGTACTTGGTATTTACAAATCAACTGGATTATTGGATAGAACATCATTAGCAATTCATCCACTAGTAAAGAAAATCGGAGTGAGTGGAAGAGATGTAACTCGAATAGTAATGGGGTTTGGATGTAACGTTCCTGCGGTCATTAGCAGCAGATCTTGTTCAAGTTGCACAAGAGGAACAACCGTTTCTGCAATAAGTTTTGGGTCTGCATGTTCATATCAATTTAGCGCATCTATTGCTGTTTTTTCAGCATCTGGTATGCCTTGGTTGGTAATTCCATTTTTGTTTTTTTTGACAGCAACAACTATACTTTATACCAGAATAGTCAGCAGAAAGAAAAATCGTATCAAACTAGACATGCCAGTAATTGAGGGACAAGTGTTCTTTGAAAAGCCCAGAGCCAGTGCAATTTGGAGAGAATCAAAATCAAATATCAGTCAATTCTTTAAAATGGCACTCCCAATATTTTTGGGAATTACATTTGTTGCATCTATCATAAGCTGGACAGGCATTATTGATTATTTTGCAGTTGAGATTAGTTTCCTAATGAAATTCTTCAATCTGCCAGAAGATGCATCACTTGCAATAATATTTGGCTCTATTCGAAAAGATGGATTATTACTTCTTGCTGAACCTAATTTAGTAAGCTCTCTTTCAGCAATACAAATTTTGACAGGAGTTTATCTAGCAGGTACATTACTTCCATGTATTGTGACATTCTTAACAGTCATTCGTGAAATGTCATGGATGTTTGCAATTAAAATGGTAGGAAAACAAATTATTGCAGTTGTCGGATTTACACTAGTGCTTGCACATTCTGATAAATTGTTGAATGTTTTTCTTTGAATTTGATCATATACGGTAATTATGAATTAAAGATATGATGTTATAAAAAAATAAAAAATTTTGGTGTATTATCAGCATGAAATGTTTTTGATTTCTACATCAGACATGGTAGCATACTCATCAATCTTTAGTTTGATATCATCACCAGTGGTATCATCCATTCCAGAAAGACCAGCTTTAAATGAAATTTTATTACCAGATATGTTTACGTCAGATATTTCCATATCTGCATAAACATTGACAATTTCATTTGTCCATTCTTCTGCGCTGTCAACATTTCCAACTTCAAGATTAACTTGAATCATTGTCGTCATAGTTCTAAGGTCATGGAATTTATTAATAAATGTAAAAAAAGTTAATAATATTTTGTGAAAATCACCATATTTCTTAATAACAGTAAGCGTACACAACTTTCAAGAAATGTTAATAATATTTTATTAAAATTTTTATGTTTCTTAATAACAAAGTGCGTATGCCTATTGTTTCAATCTCATTAAATGATGAAATTCTCAAACAAATCGATGCTTTACAGAAGAATCTTGGATTTTCAGGTAGATCAGATGCCATAAGAGCTGGAATACGAAGTTTTGTTTCGGAGGAAAAACAAAAAGAAGATCTTTCAGGAAATGTTAATGCCATTTTGCTAGTAGTACATAATGACGAATATGACAATCAGGTAACTGAAGTCAAACATTCCTATGAAGATCTAATCACTATGCATTTACACAGTAAGATTGAAGGAGACAAATGTATGGAACTTTTCATCTTAAAAGGAGAATCAGAATTGGTTAGTGATATTACAAAGAATTTTCAAATTAACAAAAAAATGGATACTGTAAAATTAGTAGCATTATAGAATGAATGACGAAGAGATAAGAAGAATAGGTGAATTGTCAGGTGGAGAATTGCAACGTGTTTTTATTGCAAAAGCCCTGGTAAAGGATCCTTTGTTACTTATTCTAGACGAGCCTGTTGCTAGTGTTGATGTTGAATCACAAACAAAATTCTATAATGTAATTAAAACAATCAATGAACAAAATAACATAACAGTAATCTGGTCTTCACATGACCTTGATGCAATATCAAAATACGCAAACAGAGTTGCATGCATGAATAAAAAACTCTTTTTCCATGGAGAGAAAGAAAAATTCTTCTCAGACAAAGAACTTCTTAAAACATATACTGAATCATCAATGCAAATGCACATGCATAATCATGATATGCATTAATGAGTTGATGAAAAAATGATCCTAGAAGCTCTCTCTTATGCATTTATGCAAAAAGCACTGATTGCAGGTGTTGCAGTTGGTATAATCTGTTCATTTATGGGAACATTTCTAGTTCTACGACGTTATTCTTTATTTGGTGATGGAATTGCACATGTTGCATTTGGTGGTATCTCCGTTGGTTTATTTTTTGGAATATTCCCATTATGGACTGCATTTGTTGTTTCGATATTAGGTGGATTAGGACTCCAAAAACTAAGACAAAGTACCAAAATATCTGGTGATGCGGCAGTTGCTGTAGTTTTATCTTCTGGATTTGCAGTTGGTGTGATTCTTGTAAGCGCATCAGGTGGATTTTCAGTAGATCTGTTTAGCTTTTTGTTTGGAAGTATTCTCTTGATAAGTGATGAAGATCTTATAATGATTCTTGCTATTAGTTCTGGTGTAGTCGGTACATTAATTGTTCTACAAAAACAATTCCTTCATCTAACATTCAACGAAGAACAAGCTAAACTTGGAGGGTTACAAACAACTTTGTTAAATTACGCTTTTGTTATTCTTGCAGCAATTACAGTTGTAACATCATTCCGACTAGTAGGAATGTTGTTAATCTCTGCACTTGTAGTAATTCCTAATATCACTGCAATGATGTATGGTAAAGGATTCAAAAAAACAGTTTGTATATCCTTAGGAATTTCAGTTTTCTCTGTTATTTCTGGGATACTTGTGTCCTATTTTTTCAATGTTGCAGCATCAGGCACTATAGTTATCATAACAGTTGGAATACTCATAGGTACTCTTGTTTTAAAATCTACAGGCATATTACGTAAAGTTGAGATTAAAACTCCTTCAAAAATAACCCATAATAGTTAGGTTGAATAGGACATGAATGCTTCATTACTAGATCAAGGAATCAAAAATTTTGAAAATGAGAATTTTAAGAAAGCAATAAAGCTATTTGAAAAAATCCTAAAATCAGATCCTAATAATCCTGAAGCAATAATTAACAAAACATCATGTCTTGCGGAAATTGGAAAATATGGTGAGGCAATAAAACAGTTGGAACTTTTTCTTAAGAAGAATCCAGATGATTTTGTTGCATTATACAATAAAGGAACTACATTGTATGATATGGATAGACATGAAGAGGCATTAGATACATTTGATTCTGCATTGAAAATAGATTCAAAAAACTCTGAAGCACTTTGTAACAAGGCAAACGTTCTTGTTGCATTGGGAAGACATAATGATGCAATACGTGTGTATCATCGTGCTTTACAGGTAGAACCAAAAGATGTTGAAATTTTAAACAATATTGGAATTGTTTATGCCGGACAAAAAAACCATAAAAAGGCAATAAAGTTTTTTGAATCTGCACTTGATGCACAAAAAGACGATATTGATTCATTGTGTAATCTTGGAAATTCTCTTTTAGAAATAGAAAAAAACAAGTTAGCATACAATTGTTTTAGAAAAGCAGTAAAACTCAATCCTAGCGATTTTGATGCAACTTTCCGTTTAGCAATTACATGTAATAATTTGAAAATGCCTGAAAGAGCCTTAATTTACTTTAACAAATTACTCCGCCGTGATAGAAAAAACATTGATGTTCTAATCAACAAAGGATACTCATTACATCTTATGGGTAAATACAGAAATGCTATAATCTGCTACGACAAAGTCTTAAAACAAGATCCAAAAGAAATGAATGCAGTATTCTACAAATCAAAATCTACTGCAAGACAAAATGATGAAAACCAAACCTGTGATCTAGTTTCTAAATTATTAAAATTTGATTCATCATATGACCATGACCATGACCATGACCATGACCATGACCATGACCATGACCATATGCGCTTTATAGAAAAAATTCAAAAAGATTCTGACTTTAAAAAAATGAAAAAAAATGCTAAATTCTCATTCCTGCTTAAACATAACTAAATTCTAAAGACTTCTTTTCACTACAAAATCTAAAAGACTAACCATCTCATTTTTGTCGCTACCTGAGTAACTATCTAGTGATTTTGTTGCCTTTGTCGCATATTGTAATGCTTTTTTGCGTACTTCTTCTTCGATTCCAAGTGATCGAATTGTATTAACTGCAGTTTGTACGTCCTTTTTTGCAGCATTAGATTTCCCAAAAACTTTGAGGATTTTCTTCTTGTCACTTCCTCTTGCTTTTCTAATTGCTAAAAGAATTGGAAGTGATTTCTTACCTTCACGAATATCATTTCCTACCGGTTTCTTTGTTACTTTACTGTCTCCCATTATTCCAATCAAGTCATCAGTAATTTGAAATGCTATTCCTAAGTTACGTCCAAATGATGATAGATTTTTCACGTCTTTTTCTTTTTTCTTTGCACAAATTGCGCCCATTGCACATGATACCTCGAAAAGAACGGCAGTTTTTTTCTCAATCATTTTGATATATTCTTGTTCAGTTGGAATTCTCTTATTCTCTGCAAGTTTTACATCATCTACTTGTCCTTCACAAATCTCTACACATGCTTTTGATAATTTTGTAACTAATTGGGTAGTATGAGCTGGCGATAGTTTTGACTTTGAAGAAATTGTATGATATGCTTTAGAGTACAAAACATCTCCCGCAAGAATTGCTAATGGCATGTCAAATTTGTTATGAGTAGTTGGAACTCCATGTCGCATCTCATCGTTATCCATTATGTCATCATGAACTAATGTGAAATTGTGAATCATTTCAACTGAACTTGCTGCAGCTATTGCATCTGATTGTTTTCCGCCCAAAACTTTACAGCTTTTCAAAACTAGGTATGGTCTTAGTCTTTTTCCACCATGTACTATCAAGTGAGCTGCTGCATCATAGAGTTGTTTTGGCTCACCTTTTAGCTCTTTTTTGAGAAATTTATTTACAAATACGGCATTTTTTTTAATTGATTCAGATGACTTCAATTTACCAATCTCCAATTGTTATCAGGAATGTAATGTTTAATTGCTTTTTCATAATTTTGTCTTAATTCCTCTTTGGTCCATTCTGAAATTAACGAAGAAAATTTTGTTTTTGTCTCTGATTCACAGTCATCAAGATAGTACAATGCAATGACCATCCATGGGCAATAGATGTCTCTGTTACTCTCTAGTTCTGAATTCAATTCCTCAGGTGAAATCCACTTTATTGCAGAAATCTCATCTTTGATTAATGATGATTCATCAAAGTCATCAACTACGCCCATTAATGTACCACAAACTTCGTTTTCTGAACCTACGTCTTTGTATGGAACATGATATTCAAATTTGTTAACATAATTCATCTTACATTCTATTCCAATCTCTTCAGGCATTCTACGTTCTGCAGATGCAACGTATGTCTCACCTTCTCTTGGATGACTTGCAACAGTACCATCCCAATCTCCTGGCCAAAGCATCTTTGAATCACTTCTTCTAGTGAGTAGTAATTTTCCTTCTTTGTTGAAGATTAATGCAGTAAATGCTCTGTGAAGTTTTCCGTTTGGTAAGTGACATTTCACCTTTTCTTCTTTTCCTATTGGATTGTCATTTCCATCTACTAAAATTACGAATTCTTCCATGATTACTTCCTGAATAGTGTACCTTCAAATTTCTTTCCTAAAATTGCATCGGTAATTCGTTTTGGTTTGTTACCATTTACAAAGAATACTTTCAATCCTGCCTTTGCCATTTTGTTTGCCTCGGTAATTTTTCTTGTCATGCCGCCTGTAACATCCATTGTATTTTCTTGAATTTTTGGAGTTTCTTTTTTGAAATCATGAATTAATTTTTTGCTTTTCAGATCTGAATACACTCCATCAACATTTAGAACGAATAGTGATAATCTAGGTTTCAAAACTTTTGCAATTATAGTCATTATCACGTCTCCAGATAAAATGTATGATTTTTTCTGTCCATACCATAATGCATCTCCAAATGTTATTGGAGTCAATCCTGATTTAGCTATATCATTAATTGTCAAAATTTTACTCCTGATTGATTTATTGCCTTTCATAAAATCAGTAGGTGGTAAACAGTAGGAATTGACCTTATTTCTTATTGCACTATCTAGAATTATTTTGTTTAATTCAACCATTGAATTTTTGACAACTGCAACACCTTTTGGGCTAGTCTTTGCAGGTTTTGTATGCATGTCATACTTTACTGACCAATAATGTCCGTATGAACCTCCACCATGAACAATAATTACTGGTTCTTTGATTTTTCCAATCTCTTTCAAAATATTATCTATGGTTTTTTTCCTAGGTGAAAGTGGTTTCTCTTTATTTGTGATTATTGAGCCACCGAGTTTAATCAGAATCATAATTATCTCATCATCCTAGGTGTTAAAAACCTGCATTCCTGTTTTCTGTATTGTAACGTGATAAGTTTGATATTTTGTTGTATTGACATATTCTGAAAGATCATCGTCTTTTTTTGTTAATGCAATAATACATCCTCCATCTCCTGCACCTGTAATCTTTGCACCAAATGTTATTTTTTCAATTTCTTTTGTAATTGATAGAAGCTCATCATTTGAAACTCCAATTTGTTCTAAGAACATTTGATTTTGTGCCATACATTTTCCAATTGTTTCTAAATCATTTTTCTTCATACTGTCTAGTGCTTTTGTAATCAGTCTTTCTTCTTCAGAACATAATTCTGTAAACACCTCTGAATTATTCTCTTTGAATTTTCTTACTCTTTCTACAACTTTATCTGTTGAATGAACCTGTTCTGAATCTATTATTATAAAATTAAATTCATTTTCTGTTTCAATCTTTGAAAAGCCCTTTTCTTTTTGATATTCGATGATGCCACCAGATACTGATACTGTACAATCTGCACCTGATGTATTTGGGAAAATAGTTTTTTCCGCATTTATTGCAAGTTCTAACACTTCTTTTTCATCTGTATTGTTGAATAAATTCAGGATTGATGCTGCTGCAGCAACACAACATGCAGAAGACGAACCTAATCCGGCACCGATTGGAATGTCTGATTCAATCTTTATTGCTATTCCTTTATCAAAATTATTTTTTTCAATTACTTGCTTTGCAATATAGAAAAATGGCCTAAACTTTTTTTCTACATTTGATACGTCCTCGTCTTTTTTTATAGATGATTGTCCAAGTGATGATGAAATCAGAATATTATCCGTGTTTGTTTTCTCTGTTGTAACTGTTGCATACTTGTTGATGGCACCTAAGATTGCTGTATTTTCATAAACAACAAAATGTTCTCCAAAAATAATAATTTTTCCAGGAGCTTTAGCTATTGAAGTCAAATAGTTATTTTGAAGAAAACTTCTATAATTCTTCTTCTATTTTGGTCTCAAAGTCATCAATCTCATATTTCATGTCTTGATCCTCTTTGAGTTCACCTTTTTGGATTAAAATCTCTCTTGCTAAAAGCCAGTAAATTGTTGCTAGTGCTTTCCGACCTCTGTTATTTGCAGGAATTATCAAGTCTAGATTAGATGTAACATTGTTGGTATTTGAAATTCCAATAACTGGAATTCCTGCATTTGTTGCTTCTATGATTGCTTGACCGTCAACTTCTGGGTCTGAAATAATGATTAGTTGTGGTTCGATGAAATATGGCAAAGATGGATTTGTTAGAGTACCTGGCATAAATCTTCTGAGCATCTGTGTTGCTCCTGTTAATTCTACAAATTTTTCAATTGGGGTTGTTGCATATTCTTTTCCAGAGCATACGATGACTTTTTTCATATCAAAATTTGATATCCATTTTGCAGCATTCTTAATCTTTGATAGTGTGATATCGATATCAATCATGTAAAGTCCTTCAGGGCTTGCTGAGTTGATAAATGGACGCATTGATTTGGTCTTCATATCTGTTCCAACACGAATTCCAGTTGCTAGAACTTTCTTCTTTAGATCAGTGGTTTCTGTTTGTTGGCTCATTGCGATTTTTAAAAGTCAATCATGCCATGTATTAAATCATGCTCTGAAATACGAATCAATTCATTCAATTTTGCTACTCTTTCTCCTCCCACAATTCCAACTTTGAGTAGTTTTGAACCTGTTCCTATTCCTATGTGAGAAATATGTGAATCGCTAGATTCTCCAGAACGATGTGATGTGATTAATTTAATATTATTTTCATTGGCAACTTTGGCAAATTCTAATGCATCGTACAAACTTCCTGCCTGATTTACTTTGAGAATTGCTGCATTACAAGAATTTACATCGATTGCTTTTTTGAGAATTTTATTATTTGTTACAGTTAGGTCATCTCCTGTAATCATTGAATTTGGAAATTTCTTTGTAATTTCTGCCATGTCTTCAAATGCTTCTTCATGTACTGCATCTTCTGCATAGATTAGCTTGTATTTCTCAATAATTTTTGATGCAAATTCAATTTGTTCGCCTGAATCATTCTCAAATCCAGCACGGTCGTAAACATATTTTCCTTTTTCTTCATTCCATTGTGTTGATGATGCAAAATCAACTCCTAATGCAACTTCTTTGCCAAGTGTAAAACCCAAGTTTTCAATAGCTTTAACTGAAATGTCTAATGCCTCTTCATTGGTAAACTTTGGAGCCCATCCACCTTCATCTCCACGACCATTTGTGAATGTTGGATCATCTTTTAGAATTAATTTTTTTAGTTCTTTATGGACTTGAAGATTCATGTCAATTGATTCTCTAACTGTCTTTGCACCTATTGATGCAACTAGAATTTCTTGTATGTCTGGAGTTCCAGGTCCTGCATGAGCACCACCACCAAGAATATTTCCTAATGGAAATGGAAATTTCAAATCACTCTTATCACTAATCATCTGGAAAAATTGTTTATTTTCTGCTTTTGCTGCTGATTCTGTTGCTGCAATTGTTATTGCAAATGCACATGCACCACCAATTTTTGCATAATTTTCAGTTTCATCAATTGAGTGAATTACATCATGAACTTGTTTCAAATCACTTGCATCTATTCCAATAAATTTATCTGAATTTTGATTTAAGATTGAAAGACTTTCTTCAGGACTATTGTTTGGAAAACTAACTGCTTCAAATTTGCCTACACTTGCACCTGATGGAGCACATACTCTGCCAACAAATTTTTCATCTGTAACAATATCAACTTCGATAGTTTTACTGCCTCTACTGTTGTAAAGAACTCTACCAGAAATTGCAGTAATCTTTGACAATTTATTCTAGTTCGCTTTGAACTTCTTGATTTCTCTTATGCATTGCTTCATAAAATGGAACAACTTGTTGTATTGTTTCTACTGTTGTTAAGAGCATTCGTCTACAACAATATC
>CACFJZ010000023.1 GCA_902566725.1 uncultured marine group I thaumarchaeote | reverse complement strand
AAATCAAAAATTTTCTCAGAAATACATGTAATGAGAAAAACAGTCATTGACGGATCAAACACAACAGGATTTCAGAGAACAATGCTTGTTTCACAAGGTGGACATATTGAAGTCAATGGAGAAAAAGTTGGAGTTCAATCAATTTGTCTTGAAGAAGATGCGGGAAAACTTGTAAAAGATGAGGGGAATTATAGATTTTTTAGTTTAGATAGATTAGGAGTTCCTTTAGTTGAGATTGCATTAGATCCTGTTGAAGGAGACCCAAAATTTGTAAAAGATATTGCATTAACTTTAGGAAGATTGTTACGCGTTACAAAAAAAGTCATGCGAGGTATTGGAACAATCAGACAAGATGTGAATATTTCTGTTGAGGGAGGTGGAGTTATCGAAGTAAAAGGTGTTCAGCAATTAGATCAATTAGAGAAGATTATTGAATTTGAAGCAAAACGGCAACATGGATTAAAGTTAATTTCTGAGAAAATTATTGATGCGGGATTTACAGAGATTGATAGAAAAGATGATGTTTTTGATATAACAGAAATAATGAAAGAGTGTAACTCAAAAATTATTAAAAAATCATTAGAAAAACAACATGAAATATTTGCAATCAGAATTAGTAAATTAAAAGGGCTATTGGGATTTGAGCCCTATTCAGATATTAGATTGGGAAAAGAAATTGGACAACTAGTGAGATTTTTTGGAATTGGAGGAGTTTTCCATTCTGATGAGTTACCAAACTATGGAATTGAAGAAGATGATATCAAACGAGTTGTAGAAAAAATAGAGATAAAAGAAAATGATGCATTTTTGATTATTGCAGGAGAGAAAATATCAGTTGGTTTTGCAATTGATTCAATAATTAATAGAATTAAACTTGCAAAAGATGGACCACCTGCAGAGACAAGGGCTGCTACTCAAAATGGAGATACGGTATTTCTAAGACCACGTCCTGGTGCATCAAGAATGTATCCAGAAACAGATATTCCAACAGTTAAGGTTACAAATAATGAACTTGTTGAAGCAAATTCCAATATACCAAAATCATGGGAAGAATCAATTAAAGAATTAGAAGAAAAATATCAGATTAACAATCAACTTGCAGAACAGATTTTTGACTCAGAATATTTTGAAATATTTGAAAACATTTGTTCTTCAAAACAAAATTCACCAAATTTTGTTGTATCAATACTTTGTTCGACCATAACTAACTTAGAAAGAAAGGGATTAGATTCTAAATTACTAGATAATGAGCAAATAATGAAAACATTTGAGTTGTTAGAACAAAATAAAATAAATAAAGAATCTATTGAGATAATTTTTGAGCAAATAATGTCTAAAAAAGCAGACAGTGTTTTGCAAGCATTAGAAAAAGCATCTATAACTCAATTAACTGATGAAGAATTAGAAAAAATCCTAGATGAGATAATTCAGAAAAATCTAGAAAAAGTAAAGGAGGAACAAATGCGTGCATTAAGCGGTTTAATGGGAATAGCAATGAAGCAAGTTAGAGGTAAAGCCTCTGGAAAAATTATCAATCAAAAACTTAAAGACAAAATTCAGAAAATTCTAAACTAAAACAGTAGGAGAAAAAATAGATAAGTTAAGGGGATTAACTTTTTGTTTTTCTACTACCAGTACCTCTACCTGTTGAACGTGTTCTGCCTTTGGTAGAAGCTCTTTTTGTTGTTGGAGTTGATGATAATTTTCTTCTTCCCGTACCACGACCAGTAGAAACGCTACGATTACCTGCTGCTTTCTTTTTGGCCTCCTGATATTCTTTGTAAGAGTCACCAGAAAATGTTGATTTCTTACTAGTGTCAGTCTTTCGACGAGTTGTACCTCTACCACCAACACGGGTTACTTTTGCCATGGAAAATAGGCGAACTACAGTGTTTTAAAGTTGTTCATAATACTAGTGGAGATTTATTGATGCGGGAAGTGGGATTTGAACCCACGAACTCCTAGGAGATAAGGATCTGAACCTTACGCCGTTGACCAGGCTGGGCGACTCCCGCATGAAAATTTTGAATTTCGAGAATAAGTTCGTTATTCACAAAATATTGAAATGAGAGATGAAATTATTCAAATTTATGGGATTTTGGGAGGTAGTATTAGATGATAACAAAGAGGTTTTGGGAAGATATAATCAAGAGTATTTCACTGAACAAAAAATTGGCGAGATTGTAAAGAAATTATATGAACAACAAATCAAACAGGGTCATGATCTCTCAATAAGAGTATCAAAAGACTAGTCTGAATTTTGAAATTCATCTAAGAGTGATTTCTGTTGTTTTGAGAGTTTTTTAGGAATTTCTACTACAACATGCACAAAGAGATCACCACGTCTATTGGAATGTTGACTGGGTAATCCTTGAGATTTTATTTTTAAGATAGAATTTGGCTGCGTTCCAGATTCAATCTTTAATGTTTCCGTATGTTCAAGAGTTTTAACATTAATTTCAGTACCTAGAGTAGCATCAATCATAGAAATTCTTGCATCACAATATAGATCTATACCATAGTAAATTATTGTTTTTGATTTTGTATTTTCAAAAAGTGCTGCAGGATCGATTTTACCTAGCTCACTTTTTGCAGCTCTAAGTTTTCTCGAAAATTTCTTTGAAAACTCTTCGTCTTCTGTTGGGATACAGTCACAAAACAACTTTTTTTTTGTATCTAACTGTTGGTGAATCTCAAGTCCAACCTTCAATCCAATATTTTTGATATCAACTTCACTCAAAACTAAACTCCGAAGCAATATCTTTCAACATCAATTCCTGAATTTCTTCTAAATTATTTGAATTTCCATATGCCCACATTGCCTTGACTAATGCCGTTTCTGGAATCATATTCTCTAGTGGAACAATTCCTAACTCTAGAAGATCTCTACCACTGTCATAAACTGTCATACTTACTCGTCCATCAATACATTGTGATGTCATTCCAAGAAACAATCCTTGTTTTTTTGCATCTTTGATTACCTCATACATTGTGTTTCCAACATGACCTAAACCAGTGCCCTCAAAAATTATTGCGTTAAATCCCAAATCAATTAAATTTTTAATTTGTTTTGGATCATAACCGGGATGATACTTTACTAAGGCAACTTTTGAATCTAAATCTAATCTTGGTTCATATTTTTTACTTTTAAAAAATTCTTCATTTGCATTTCTCAATATTTTGTCCTCAGAAACTATGAATGCTGGATTATCTCCAACAGTTTCAAATGCTCCACGTTTACTAGTGTGATTCTTTCTTACACGTGTTCCTTTATGACATGCTACTGTATCGTCATTCGAGTCATTATGCATTATTACATAGATTCCTTTTGTTTTAGATTCGGTGAGGAACTTTGTTGCTGCGATTAAATTTAATGCTGCATCTGATGATGGTCTGTCTGATGATCTTTGTGAACCAACCAACGCAATTGGAATAGGAAATCCTGATAATGCAAATGATAGGAATGATGAGGTATAATGCATTGTATCTGTTCCATGTGCAATAATTATTCCTGCATAATTTGATTTTGCAACACTATCTAATTTTATTGCAATTTCTTTCCAATGTTCTGGTTGTAAATTCTCTGAATATTCTGAAAATAATACTTCTGTATAGACATTTGCAATCTTTGCAATTTCTGGAACTGCTTCGTATAATTCGGATGCAGATAATGCTGGAGTGACTCCACCTGTTCTATAATCTACTTTACTTGCAATTGTTCCTCCAGTTGATAATAACAAAATTTTTGGTAGATTCTCATCTTTTTCAATCGTCTCTGAACTCTTGATAATTGATTGTCCTTCTCCAATCTTTTCAATTTTCTCAATTTTCTCAAATTCTATTCCAATGTTGTAACCGCTTTTTAATTTCAAAACAATGTGGGACTCATCTCCACTTTCGTATCTTGGCATCAAAATTCCTGAGTATGTTAATTCGGATGTAATTTTGATTAAATCTCCAACTTCGACTTTATTCTGAGTTAAGAAATCATGAATTTTGCCTTTGTATCCTTTAAGTTCTGACATTTATGAAAATTAGAGTGTAGGTATTTTATTAAAACTACCTGTAGTAAGAAGCAACCAATTTCTCGTTCATCTTGAGATCTTTCTGTTCTCTGACTTTTCTAACTGCTTCTTCAAAGTGGCTCATCTTTACTTTAGCATCTGCTGCTTTCTTTTCAATCTCATCTACAATTTTCTTCTTTTCTTCATCACTCAAATTGTCATCTGGTACTGCATTGTCCAAATGTTCGTGAACTACAAGTGATACTGCTGTATTTGCTATCGATGCTACATCTGCACTGCTTAATCCATCTGTTAAATCAGCAATCTTATCAAAGTCAACCTTATCTGGACCGCTTGCAAGTGGAATATCTTTTGCATGAATTTCAATAACAGATTTTCTACTATCTTTGTCTGGTAATGGTATCTGAATGATTTTATCAAATCTACCTGGTCTTAATAGTGCTGGATCGATCATATCTGCTCTGTTTGTTGCAGCAAGTACTACAACACCGTGCATATTCTCCATACCATCTAATTCTGTAAGTAATTGACTAACAACTCTCTCTGTTACAGCAGTTTCTCCACCTGCTCCTCTGATTGGAGCAATTGAATCAATTTCATCAAAGAAGATTACACAAGGAGCTGATTGTCTTGCTCTTTTGAAAATCTCTCTAATTCCTCTTTCAGATTCTCCGACCCATTTTGATAGAAGCTCTGGTCCTCTTACTGAAACAAAGTTTGCCTCACTTTGTGTAGCTACTGCTTTTGCCATGAGTGTTTTTCCTGTTCCACTTGGTCCGTGTAACAAAATACCTCTTGGCATTTTATGTCCTAGATTGTCATACAAACCTGGGAATTTCATTGGCCATTCGACTGCTTCCATCAACTCTTTTTTAACTTCAGCAAGTCCACCTACTTTATCCCATGATACATCTGGATTCTCAATGAATACTTCTCTCATTCCTGAAGGTGTTACTTCAACAAGTGCTTTCTTGAAGTCTTCAGAGTTTACAACTAGTTTATCTAATGTCTCTGGAGGAATTTTTTCTTCTTCTAAATTCAATTCTGGAAGCAATCTTCTAAGACATTTCATTGCTGCTTCTTTACACAAATACTCTAAATCCGCACCAACATAGCCGTGGCTAATAGATGCAACCTTTTCAATTTTTACTGGCAAATCTTGATCTTCACCTGCTAATGGCATGTTTCGTGTGTGAATTTGTAAGATCTCTTGTCTACCTTTCTTATCTGGAACTTTGATTTCAATTTCTCTATCAAATCTACCTGGTCTTCTCAATGCAGGATCAATTGCATTTGGTCTGTTGGTTGCAGAAATTACAATTACTTTTCCTCTTGCTTCTAATCCATCCATTAATGATAACATCTGAGATACGACTCTTCTTTCTACTTCTCCAGTAACTTCCTCTCTTTTTGGTGCAATTGAATCAATTTCATCAACGAAAATAATTGATGGAGCTTTTTCTCTTGCCTCTTTGAAAATCTCTCTTAAACGAGCTTCACTTTCTCCATAAAACTTACTCATAATTTCTGGACCAGAAATGCTGATAAAGTGTGCATTACTTTCATTTGCAACTGCTTTTGCCAAAAGTGTTTTTCCTGTTCCTGGAGGACCATAAAGTAAAACACCTTTTGGTGCCTCAATTCCTAGTTTCTCAAATATTTCTGGGTGTCTTAATGGTAATTCAATCATTTCGCGAACTTTCTTAATCTCATCTCTAATTCCACCAATGTCTTCGTATGTTACTTGAGGTACACCTCTAAGTGTCTCACCTTTCTCTGCAATGTGGAATGTTGTTTTTTGTGTAACTAGAACTGCATCTGCTGCTGGTGTAACTCCAATTACCTGGAAGGTTAATCTTCCTCCAAAGTATGGAACCATGACATTGTCTCCTTTAATCAAAGGAACACTTTCTAATGCATCTGCTAAATATCTCTCGTCAATTGGTGGTATTGCCTCTAATGGTGCAACAACCACTTTTTCTGCTGGTACAGCTTTAATTTTTTTTACAGTAATTGTATCTCCAATTGCAATTCCTGAATTGTTTCTTCCTAGTCCATCAATTCGTATTATTCCTTTTCCCTCATCCGAAGGATACAAAGGCAAACATTTTGCAACTGTACGTCTTTTTCCTTTTAGTTCAATAACATCCCCAGTTGATGCATTTAGGGTATCCATGGAATCATAATCGATTCTAGCTACTCCTCTTCCAACATCTCTAGTATATGCCTCTAGAACTTTTAGGGAAAGACCATTTTCGCTCATATCTTTACACTTGACTTTCTTTTTTTATATATTTAGCGTATTATTTCCATTGATCGACGTAAAATTGATCATTAGCTTAATATCATGATCTTAGTCAGAATCGATTACTATGGGTAAAAGACCAGGTGTTCGTAGACGTGGACGTGGAGGAATGCAGTTTAGAGCTGCTACTACTCAAAAGCTAAAACCCGCCAAATATCCAAGTTTTACACTAGATGAAGAACGTCAAGGAGAAATTATTGATTTAGTCCATGAATCTGGTCGTGATGTGCCACTCTCGAAAGTAAGATTTGAGGATGGTTCTGTTTCATTTATCCCGGCACCTCTGGGAACTAAGGTTGGCCAAAAAATCAATTTTGGTCTTAATGCTGAAATTGTTGACGGTAATGTAATTAGTATTCAAAATATTCCTGATGGAACCATCGTTTGTAATGTTGAACAACAGTTTGGAGATGGTGGTGCTTTAATGAAATCTGCCGGTGCCGACGCAACAGTATTTTCTCACTCTGAGGATGGTGTCGTCTTAAAATTAGCATCTGGTAAATTCAAAAAATTAAACCCAAAGAACAGAGCAATGATTGGAACTCTTGCAGGTGGCGGAGTTGGTGACAGACCTCTAATGCGTGCAGGAGTTAAAATGATGCGTTTCAAATCAAAAGGTAAAAAATATCCAATTGTAAGAGGTGTTGCACAAGCAGCATATGTACATCCACACGGTGGTGGACGTCACCAACATGTTGGACAATCATCTACTGTATCTCGTGATACTCCTCCAGGTGCAAAAGTTGGTTCTATTGCTGCAAGAAAGACTGGTAGAGCAAGAATTAAGGAAAGAAAACAATCTATCAAATAATAGTCTGTTAATCTATATTTCATAATGGTTCTAAAACGAATTCATATTTTTGTCACTGGTCGAGTACAAGGCGTATTTTTCAGACAATCTACCAGAGTTATGGCAATAAAAAATAATGTGAATGGTTGGGTTCGTAATCTTGATGATGGAAGAGTAGAGATTGTTGCAGAAGGTGAAGAATCAAACATCAATGCTCTAGCAGATTGGTGTAAAACTGGACCTGCTAATTCTCGTGTAGATGAGTTTGAATTATCTGAAGAAAATTGTCCTGAGAAATTTGAAACTTTTGAAGTTAGATATTAGTGAATAGTTGTAAATGCATCTTTGAGTGAAGATTCTATTTCTGATAATTCTTGTTCTGGGGTAATCTCTAAAATTTTAGGCTCGCTTTTACGTTCTTTTTGAATTTTAATTATGATTGATTTTTCAGTTGGTTCTAAATCTGCAAACCATCTGAATGTCATTGTTTTACAAAAGACTATTCTATGCATTCGTACATCTTCTATTACTTTCTCATCTAGTGACATACAATATGTGCGTAATTTATCAAATAATGGTTTTATAAGTTCGGGGATTTGCCTTTGAAAATCTTCATAGGTTCGTCCAGTTCCTGTTCCAATTAGTCCATCCATGTACATCATCTACAAATTCATAATTTAATGTAGTAGTTCTGCTGGCTCCAGTCTAGGATGATAGTCCCATTTCAAGGCATACAAGATCCCCCACGTAGACGAGGAAGCGTGGATGCTCCACCTTAGGATTGCTCCCTCCCGGACCTCATCCCTTTCGATGGTTCGGTCTTAGGAAAAATCCCTTCGGATTATCCTTGTCCTGCAACCACCCGCCTCGGCGTGAATTCATTTCCGCACACCAAGCGGGAGTTACCTTCCTAGAGATTTACCCAGCAGTTGCTGATCTCTGCATATAGCCGGTTTCAGAATAGGGCACGGCTGGCACCCTGATCCTCCCTACTACGATTTAGATAAAATAGAATCTCATATTTGAATTAGGATCGTTACTTCTTCAAATCTGTAATCATATTACACACAGCACAAATCTTTCCTGTACATTCATTTCCACAATTTGTACAGATTCGTTTTTCTTTAAAACTTGAATCTTTCATGACTTCTGATATCTTGATAATTGAACGATACATGTTATTTTTGATTCCACTATGTTGATCTTCTAAAGAATTTAGAAATTCTCTAATCTCTGTTCTAATGCCTTCATTCATGTGAGGACAAGGTTCAGTCTGAAATGGCAAGTTATTTGTAAATGCATAAAATACAATTTCTGATTCATAAATCTCTGCTAACGGCTTTATCTTTCTTATTTGCTTTGAATCGCCTCCAGGACTCATCCAGCCGATTTTATTGGAATCTCCAGATAGTGTATTAATCAAAAAGGTTTGTAGTGAATCATCTAAATTATGACCTGTTGCTATAACATCTGCATTCAATTCCTTTGCAGCATGATCTAATGCTCTTCGTCTAAAAATACCACAAATTGAACATGATGTTGTTTTTTCATCTTCTCTTAATTCTAGAGACTCAGATAATGTAACATCGTACAATTCTTTGTATGAGTAGGTTCTAAACTCTACATCTAATTTAGAGCAGAAACTTTTGACAATCTCCAAGGCCTCGTCTCTATATCCTGGAATTCCCTCGTCAATTGTTACTGCAATTATTTTGAAATTATGAGTTTCTGACATTTTTTTTAGAATACTTAACAATACTAGTGAGTCCTTCCCACCTGAGACTCCAACTACAACTAATTCATCATTTTTAATCATTTTGTATTTGGAGATGGTTTTTGCAGCCTTTCTCAGAATGGAATTTGAAAAGCATTGAGAACAAAGGCTTTCTCCAGAATACTTTCTGGTATATACTGCAGTATTTTCACACTTTTGACATTGCATTGTTTGAGGATTATCTCTCAGTTTAATATCTGATTCTTTAGATTGTAAACCAGCCTGACTTGAAATATGATAATCCTATATTCAGACCAAATGTGACAAATGAGATTGCATAGACTGCCATCATTGTTCCATTAACTGCCTTTTCTGAAATTTTTCCTTCAATTATTGTATGAATGAATTTTCCACCATCTAGAATTGGTAATGGCAACATGTTGATTATTCCAATGAAAAATGAAATCATCCATAACCACAGTAAGAACCAAGAAAACTGCCAGCCAAAAGAAGTGTCCAAATTCCAATCAATAAAGTTGTAAATTGGTTGTGGAAGTTGACCCATATCATTTCGCATAATTCCAATCAATCCTCTCTCAGGATCATCTGGTGATGCCATTATTGTAACTGGGAATACAATTTCACTTCCATCTCTTATTATGGTAACATTGACCGTATCTCCTGGACTAACTGGATTCGCTTGTAAATCCGCTGCCGAGTTAATATTCACATCATTAATTTTTATGATCATATCATTTTCTTGAATTCCTGCTTGTTGTGCACCGCCTCCATCAATTACTGAAAGTACCAAAACACCTGCTGCTGCTGGTTCATAAAACACATCGACTAGTCCTTCTGCTCCTGGCACTCCGCCTAATCCCATTGCAAATAATGGGTTTGTCAGCAAAATTGCTCCTAAGATGAAAGCAAAAATTACATTTGATGTTGGACCTGCTCCAATCAAACGAAGTCGAGAAATCTTTTTTGCTTTACCAAATTGTTCTTCATCTGGTTCAACAAATCCTGCAAACATTGCAATGAAAATTGCAAATCCTCCTGTCTTGATGTTTATCTTTTCCAAAACTCCAACAATTCCGTGTGCACCTTCATGAATTACTAATACAATTGGAATTGATAGTAAAAAGTACATTATGGCCGAAGCTGATGTCATTGTAACACCTGGTAATAGAACAGTCAATTCTGCAAATTCGTCAGGTTCTACAAAGAAATTTGAAATGTTCAAAAACAAAAAGAAGAAAACATAACCCATCATGATAAACCCGGCAATTACACTAACATCTGCAAATACTCGTACTCCTCTTCTTGTTCTTCCAAGTAACCTAACTAATGCATCTTGAACTTTGTAGTTTTTGTAAGTTAAACTGTATGGTTTTATTGAAAATCCATATCTTTCTAATCTCAAACCTTTTGCTACTGCAAATATTGCAACCCATGCTATAAGTACGTAAATGATTGCATTATCTGTTAAGAAATTTAGTTCCAAGTTATAGAAATTTTTTTAGGTTCGGCAATTTATCGTTTCCTATGAAACCAGTAATAATTGTCTCTACATTCCCTAACAAATCTATAACAAAAAAAATTGCAAATCAATTAGTAAAGAAAAAACTAGCAGCATGTGTAAACATTACAAAAATTGATTCTGTATACTCATGGAAAGGTAAAATTCAAAACGATTCTGAATATCTGGCATTTTTTAAAACCACAAAGAAAAATGAAAAAACTCTAAAAAATGAAATTAAAAAATTACATCCATATGATGTACCAGAAATTGCTGAAATTAATGTAAATTCTATGAATAAACCATATCTTGATTGGTTGAATAATTCCACTCTTTAGAATTCTAATGGAAATCTCAGTAATGAGATGATTCCACCTAAACCTGAAACTCTTAATCCCGCATCAATGGTGCTATCAACACTGAAAATCTCTCCTCCTTTTGATTCTACATCATTTAAGAAATCCACAATTTCTTGTTCATCTGAATCTTGAATTACTTTTTCTGAAAAGACTAGAGATTCTATTGCTCCTGCATCGTTTGCTTTTTTTGTTTCTTCGTATCCCATTGAGAATTTCTTGCTTTTCTTGTTTGCCAAAAACATCACTTCATCAATTATTTGTGATACCTTTGCAAGTTTCGTATCTGCCATCACCTCTTTCATCGCATCAGATTTTGTAAATACATGAATTCCATCTTCTCCACCCGAATCAATTCCTTCAATCACCTTGAATTGGCATTTCTCTGAAATTGGTTTTTTTGATACATAATTGTAAAATTTCTTTTTTGTCTCACCCGGACCAAAAATAATTACTAGATTATCTTTTTCAGCAACTGAACTAATTGCTCCTATAACATCATCAAAGAATTTTTCAATCTTAAAATTTGATTTGTATCTTTTTCCACTAGAACCTGAATACAAGTTTGGTAATAGATGCAAATGTGTTCCTTTCAGTCTTCCAATTCCACAATCTCCTGTATCTATTGCAATTAGAATGAATTTTGTCTTCTTTCCTTTTGACTTTGCAAGTTTTTTCTCAACTCCTGACCATTTTTTCTTTACAAGATTGAATCCTTCATCAATTTTTATCGTAAAAGAATGATGAGTTCCATGTGGAACTGATTCATTATTTGATTCTAGTATAGTTCCTCCAACTCTAATTCTATCAAGAACATTATCTAATGATATTTTTTCTACCTTAATTGCTAGTCTTACCTTGACTCGTTCTCCTTTATCTGGTCTTGAATATTCTTTTTCTTGTTTGATTACCCTTGTGGTTTCCCCAATTATCTTATCATCATTTTTTAAAATTCTTCGAATAGTTAACAAATCATCTGAATCTTCAGGCATCAATGAAATTGTATTCTCGTCAAGAGTTTTTGTGATCATGATTTTTTATAAAATCTCTAAAAGATAACTAGTTTGATTCTTCTTGTTTCTTTTTTACGTAATTTTCAACCCATTCTAGAGTAATAACTCCACCTTCTGCCAAGTTTACTAGTGAGTTTGATGATGCCTCTCCTGTAACTTTTCCTGCATTCTTTCTTGTTTGTCTCCATTTTAGACTGGTGTTTCCACTTTTAGATGAATAAATAACTCCTAAGACATCTTTTGCGTTAACAAATGTTATTTCTCTAATTTTTTTCAATGTCACTTTGTCTGCAGCTTCTACATAAATAGAACCTAAACTTTCTTCTCTTTCTGCAAAAACTTCCGGATCTTCAAGATAACTTCGTGGAGCAAATGAACTGCATGTACTTGCTATGATAAATCTTCGAAAGCTTTCTAATGATGAAGGAGCATCAATTGTGACCATTTTTTTTCAATAAATCTATCTCACTTATCAAGCTTATTGAAAGGTTCAAGTATGATTATCTTGAATTTCTACTGCAGACAGTGATGTACGATATCCTATGATATTGATGATTGGGATCTTGAGTTCTGAGTCTGCAACTTTGAATTTTTATTGTATCATTTTCTATGCATATTATGAAATCATTAACTGAATATCTTACATTCAAGACAAAAACTAAAAGAGCATTTGTTAACATCACACCTGATGTGGAAAAATTAGTAACTAAAAGTGGTGTAAAAGAAGGATTATGTTTAGTCAATGCAATGCATATCACTGCTAGTGTATTCATTAATGATAACGAACATGGATTACATCATGATTATGAAAAATGGTTAGAAGAATTAGCTCCTCATGCACCTATTGAACAATATCGTCATAATGATACTGGGGAAGATAATGCTGATGCGCACATGAAAAGACAAGTCATGGGAAGAGAAGTTGTTGTTGCAATAACTGACGGTCAGTTAGATTTTGGACCTTGGGAGACAATATTTTATGGCGAATTTGATGGTAGACGAAACAAAAGAGTTCTAGTAAAAATTATTGGTGAATAAATTAACCAAAGTCGGTATCACGTTTTTGTGATTGTTCTTCATTCTTTCTTGCAGCTGCACGCCATTCGTCACTATGATTTTGTCTACCATGAGTGCATTTCACACAACCCACAATTCTCCCATTTGGGCTTTTTACAAATTCTTCACAACCACAGAAACATGCCATAATATCATCAAAAATGTATAGTATATCTTCTTTTACTCTTCTTTTCCTCTAGATGTTTTGCAACATTCGCCCATTGGAATGTCTCGACCTCTAGGACTTTTTCCTGGACATTTTAGCATTATACATAATGCATCTGTGAATTGTTTATTCATATGATGCTCAATTCCACAAACCATCTCTTCATCAATATCTATCTTTAATGCACTATCCATCAAAACTTCAAGCAAACGACTATTTCGAATCATAGATGCTGCAACTTTTTCTCCAGGTTCTTTTAGAGTTACACCTGCTTTGTTGTATGTAACCAATTCTCTTTCTGATAATTTCTTAAGCATCTGAACAACACTAGGTTGTCTCACATTCAATCTCTTGGCAATCGTACTAATCTTAACTTCATCACCTTTTTCTCTAATATGCCAAATTGCTTTTAGATACATCTCTGTATGTTCAGCTTCTGCAGTTCCAACAAAAAGTACCTCATCATCCATTGCATCCATGAAATGTATATTTTCTTTAATCTAATAAATTTTCAATAGTTTCTAGCAAGTTGAAATTATGCCTTTTTAGCATCTTTTAACAAGAAATCAAAGTATTCTCTTGCAAATCCTGCTAATCCTGCATGATCTGCCCAAATTGCCACAATCTCTGATGAACTTGAACTACTAATCTCAGG
>CACFJZ010000022.1 GCA_902566725.1 uncultured marine group I thaumarchaeote | reverse complement strand
CATACAGTGTAAAAAAACTACGAAGTGAGGGCAAAAAACTCCATACAGATTATTCAGTTATTAACTATGCAAAAGAAAATGACATGATCTTAATCACTCGTGATACTGAGAGCGGCCAGGCATGTGAAGAAAATAACCTTCCTTGTATCTTGCTAGATAATGAAGCAATATTCAAAATTGTTACTGAAAAATTAGAGAATTTTTGATTAATTATTTATTCTTCTATATCTTAAATTTAATATGAAATACTGTGATGGACGTGGAACCTCATATAGAAATGGAAATTCCTATGAGGATTGTAAAAAAATTGCAGAAGATATCAACGCCCGAGTAAAACCCATCATTACTGATAATGGCTCAATGCCTTGGAAACAACTCTCAGAAGAAGTCGATCACGATGAGTTAGTCTATAAATTAGTTCTAAAATATCTGAGAAGAGATGGGTTTGATATTGGAAATTTTGAGAACCCTCAGGTAAGTGTAAAATCTAACTAGGATTGTTTTGAGATTTTATTATTTTTCTTGATATTATGAATGGTGTTAAAATCAAAATTGGTATTGAAATCGCAATAAACAGAGTCTGTAATTCTGTTAGTGCAATTGTAAATGCAACTGCACTTGTTGCACCTATGAATAATGACAAAAATGAACCTACGCAAGTGGGGCATGCAATGAACAATCCTGTTGTTGCGCCAATACTTCCAAGACCTCCTGTTTTTTTGGTTATTGAAATTGCATTTACTGCAAGTGCAGTGTTTACTGCAACCAAATATGAGACAACAATTTGTAATAATAGATTAATTGGTATAACGTTGATACCTACATGCTCTGTCAAATATGCTACAAACTTTGGCATATATCCTGGCGCTCCACAACATGGTGTGATATGTGCTGAAGGAACATCTGCACCATAATGATATGAAAATACAACTTCAGGCTGATATACCAAAATTCCTGATGTCATTGAAAAAAATACTCCATAAACTATGAACGTCACAACAAATGTTTTTTTGGCTTTACTCCCTAGCGTGTTACTACAAATCATTGATAGGACTGTAGTATTTCCTGTTGCTGCAACTCTCTTCTGGAATTTACGTAAGCCTACGCCAATCATTCCTATTGAAATTGTAAATAATACATAAAATCCCATTCCTAATCTCTCAATAGATTGCACTGCATCTGGTGTGATGTCTTGACTTTCAAATCTAGCATAGATCAAAAATAAAATTGCAATTGATACAAATCCTAAAATGATTAATTTCTTGTCATTTTGACCACCTTTGGTAGTCTGTGTTTTCATGTGGGATCTCTTACTTGGTTCATTATATTTTTAACATATTATTTACAACTTATTTTGAATATGGAAATCAATGAAGTTCAAGATCCTGATTATGAAGTTGTCACAATTAGTAATCTAGGCTTTGTTGATCCCTATGGTAATGAGGGTCTTGTAATTCTACACTCTGATGATAAACGAGAATTTCATATGCGTGCTTTTTCAGGTGAAGTCTCAAGGCACATTGCAAGTTTTCTAGACGGCGACCATGATACTGTTCCAACTATTTACAAAATGTTGGAAGATATTTGTGAAGCAAATGAACTCTTGTTAGTTAAAGTAAAAATCTATGAAAGTGGAGATGCGTTAAGGGCAAATCTCTACCTTACTGGAAAAAAAGACATTGTTTTACGAAATTATCGTGCTTCTGACGCTGTAGCTCTTGCTGTCTACTATAACATTCCAATTCTAGTTCGAAGTAATATGCTAAAAAGCCCAATAGAAGAGACTACGTAACTATCTCTTTGATTCTATCTTCTTCTATTGCACGTTTAATTTCCATTGCAATACGTCTTCCAATTCCAAATGTAGTTCCATACTGATATTTGGTATACGGACTGGTTGTTGCAACAATTGGATTTCCTGGAACTCTCAATGATACATCATAGACAATCATTTCCAAATCTTTTGTAATTACACTTTGTAGTGAAAATGGTCCAATTATTCCTGGGGCATATTCTTTTTTCACCGCACGAACAAATTTGTCTCCCATTTTGAAGACTTTTTCTAACAATGACTCTCTAATGCTTGCTGGCGTATGACCAACTTCGATATTTTGTAATGGGATGTCCATCTCTAACTGTTGTTTTGCAGGAAGTGCATTGTAATCATGAATATTTGTCTGAAGTCTTCTTTCTATTCCAATAAAATCCACTTGATCTGAAATTGGTGTATGAAAGAAGTTGAAATTTAGATATGTTCCAATTGCTAATTCTTCAATACTTGCTTTTTCCAAATCTTTTCTTGCTATGACCCCTTTCTTGATTTTTTCTTCAGATTTTTCTTTGTAATCTGCATATGATGTTACTGTGAAAAATGCACGTTCCAATTTTCTATCTTTTTCCATGACTTTTACAATTGCCGGCTTGTTGATAGATTTTGGATTTTCAAATATTTTTGGGAATTTAACACCGGCTTTTTTTAACAAATAATACTGATTTCTCTTATTTTCTCTCTCTTCAGCTTGAAACAGCTTCCTATTTCCAAATATTGGAACCTTTAGCTTGTTTTCTAATATGTCATATCCAAGATATGCAGTTAACGAGCGATGTGGAACGATGATGGTATTTTCATCTCTCATCATCTTTTGATTTGCAGGGCTTGCCATATCCTTGAATTTTTTGATAATCTTAATTTCATCTGCAATTCTATTGAATCTTTGATATGGCACTTCTCTGCCTTTTTGACAAAACACCATTGTTTGAAAATCTTCATCCTTGGCTCCATCCATAATTTCCAATGCTGAATGACTTCCAAGTACTCCGATTTTTGGATCTGTATACTCTGATGCAATCTTTTGCATCTCAGATCTCTTAATCATATTGTATTGATTTGTCTTGTAAAATTAAATGCTTCTTTGGAACAGTTTTCTACTTGTAATTTTCTAGTTATACCATGCAAGTTGAAATGGTTCTTGTTGGGATGATTCTATTTGGTGGTATGGTTGCAGCAGGTGTTAAGGTTTGGTTAAACAAAAGAAAAGAATCTGAGGAATTGGATGAAACCCACGCGTAAATTATCATATTCAGTTATATTTTGTAAAATTTGATCAAACAAGTACATGAAACTTGTAGTTGGAATCACTGGAAGTACTGGAGTCATTTATGGAATCCGCCTATTAGAGGTTCTAAAAGAAAAAGGAATTGAGACAAATCTTGTAATGTCTGAATGGGCAAAAAAATGTGTTCCAATGGAAACTAAACATGATATAGAATATGTTGAATCTCTTGCGACTGAAGTAACAGATGAAAAAAATATGGCTGCAAATGTTTCAAGTGGAACTCACAAAACTGATGGAATGATTGTAATTCCGTGCACAATGAAAACACTTTCAAGTATTGCAAATGGTTATGATGAAACTTTAGTTGCTCGTGCTGCAGGAGTTACTATGAAAGAGGCTAGAAAGTTAATTCTAGTTGCAAGAGAAACTCCCCTAACTGCCATAAATCTAGAAAATATGTTAAAACTGGCTAGACTCGGTGTTGTAATTTTGCCTCCTGTCACTGAGTTTTACACAAATCCTACATCGATAGATGCAATGGTTGATCACATTGTTGGAAAATGTCTTGATCAATTTGATATTGAACATGATCTATTTACTCGATGGGGAAGTAAATAGCCCAAAAAAATTTACACTAGTTTTATTTTGAAAACTCATGTTGAAAATAACTTTTGAACGAGAAATTAATGCTGATATTGAAAAATCATTTGAAGTAATCGCCAACTTTGAGAATTTTCAAAAACTATTTCCTGAATTTTATCCTTCAATTTTGATTAAATCCGTACGAGATGAAAGTTCTCTTGTGGCTGAACATCTCAAACTTCACGATAAGGAATTCATAATAATGGCTAAACATTTTTTCTCTAAACCTAACACTCATGAGATGCGTGTTGTTGGGGGAGATATCAAAGGCAGTAGCATCAATGAAAATTTTACATCTGATAATGGTAAAACACATCTAAAAGTTAATGCAGAACTAGATGTCAAATCCTCACGCTTTTCAAAGAAAAATCCATACGGAGAATCCTTAACTGAATTATACGACAAAATGATTAAAGAAATAGAAAAATCCTAATCTTTACTTTCTTTGAACTCTTTTAGTTCTTTATCAGCTTCAATTTCTCCTTTCTTGTACTCGCCTTTAGCTTTTCCAAATGTTTTTGCCAATTCTGGAATTTTTTTTGCTCCAAATAGCAAAACACCTGCTGCAACGATTACAATTATCCATTCGCTTCCTCCTGGAATGAAATTGACAACGTTCTCAATCATGATTCATCTAGTGTTAATTTCTCATTTAAGTCTTGATAGTCTGTCTTTCTTGTCTTTCTGCAATAACCATGCCTGCAAAGTATAGTGCAACCATAGGTAATGACACAAACCACATTGTGACCCCACTACCATCAGGTGTAATTACTGCACCAAATACAATTATTGCAATAATTGCATATCTCATATTTCTTCTCCAGAATTTTGCATCTACTAGTCCTGAAAGACTAACTGCATACATTATGAGTGGAAGTTGAAATGATATGCCAAATGCCAACAAGAATTGTAAAACAAATGTTACAAAATCCATTATATTCAAAAACGTGACAAGACCTGCAGATTCCCCATATCTATAAAGAAAATCTAAAATGAATGGAATTACCACTGAATATGAAAATGCACATCCTGTAATGAATAATCCAATTGCTGGAAGTGTAATTGTGCGTCCAACATGAATCTCTCTTTCTTTTAATGCAGGTTTCAAAAATGATATGAACTCTCTCACTATGATTGGTATACTTAGAACAATTCCAATTAATGCTGCAATGTAGACTTGTGAAAAGAATGCTTGACCTGGTGCTGTTTGAATGAGTTGAACTCCTTCTGGAACAAGCTCACCTCTCATTACATTTGTAAATTGCGCTGCAATGTTGTCTAAAGGCTCTGGATATGGATAGTATAGAGTAACTCCCATCACATCCACAGGTGTTGCATGGAACGTTAAGATGAATACTGTAATAACTAGTATTGATATGACTGAACGAACTACTCTTTTTCGTAATTCTTCTATGTGTACATTTATCTCATTTAGCTCTGACATCTAATCTCCATGATGGCATATCTTCAACAAAAATGTTTCAAACATTCTAGGTAGGGATTGGTAAAAGTTTAGCCTCAGGATAGCCCCATTCTTTTAACTGCTCTTGAGTTGTATCATGTAGCTCAATTGTAATTACAGGATTTGCAGTAAATTCTTCTTGGAGTTCTTTAGCCAAGTTGGCAATCTCTTTTCCTGAATAGATTTCTTTAGAACCTTCAAGAATGATTCTTTCTCCTTTTTCAACTTCATTTCCACCAAATCGTTTTTTCAGGAATTTTGTAATACTTGGCAATTCACTTCTCTCGATATTGTTGTGGAAATAGGTAATTCCTTTCTTTGATTCGTAATCATGTGGAGTTCCTGCTTTGTAAAGAAATACTCCAAAAAATACTGCCTCTTCTTCTGGCTCTCTAGTACATTTGATATCCCAATTGAGAACTTTATCTTCATTATGAGTTAGTTTTTCCATCTCCTCGATTGTCATCTTCCAATAGCGAAATTTTGCCATACCTCGAAATATTTTTGCCATTATAAATTCAATTCCATATGCAAAATGATCCCTTTTGTCAAAAAAACGGCTTATATTATATCACTCATTGTAAAACATCATGCCTGATTTTCAAGTTAGCATCGTAATTGAAAACAAACCTGGAATTAGTGACCCTGAAGGTGATACCATACTAAATGATCTTGTCTTAAAAGGTAAGAACAAAAACATTTCAAAAATTCGCTCTGGAACCATTCTCAAGTTCTCAATTACTGAAAATGATGAAAATGCTGCAAAAGATGAAGTTCTAAAAATTTGTGATGAACTTCGAATTTACAATCCTCTTGTCAGTAAAGTCACTGCAACTGTAGAAAAAATCTAATCGTTACTAATACTCTTTATTGTACCATCGACCAAAAGTTGATCTCTAAGATAGCTTGCAAGGTCTGTTTGTGTTATGACTCCGACTAATTTTTCGTTATCTGTAACTAACAATCTTCGTATATTCTTGTTTAACATTTTTTGAACTGCGTCCTCGATTGTGGTAGTTGGATCTACTGAACGAAACTTGTATGACATGATGTCTGAAACCTTGACTTCACTTGATTTTTTGTCTGCGGCAGCAATCTTGCGAACAAAATCGCTTTCGCTTAATACTCCTTGTGGAATTCCGTCATTAATGACTACTAGAAAACTAATGTCTTTTTCAGCAATTATCTCTGCTGCTTCTTGAGCAGTTTTGTCATTTTCTATTGTGATGACGTTTTTTTCCATAATGTCTCTAATTTGTCCCATAAGAGAAATTGGAAATTTCTAAAATAAAAACATGTCATCACAAAATCAAATTTATACCACGAATTTGATGTTAAATTGTGAAAGTCGGGGTTATCGTTTTTCCTGGCAGTAATTGTGATCGTGACATGCATCACGTACTTACTGATGTATTTGACTTAAATGCCGAATTCTTTTGGCATGAAAAAAATCTCCCTGAAAATATTGATGCTGTGGTACTTCCTGGCGGATTCTCATATGGTGACCGATTAAGAGCTGGTGTAATTGCGGCTCATAGTCCAATTATCTCTGATGTAAAAAAATTAGCTGAAAAGGGAATCCCTGTTTTGGGTGTATGCAATGGCTTTCAAATTCTTGTAGAGTCTGGACTTCTTCCTGGAGTGTTATTGAAAAACGAATCACTGAATTTTATGTGTGAGTGGACAAATCTAATTGTAAAAAATAACAAAACCCCTTTTACAAACAAACTTGAACTTAATCAAAAAATCCCAATCCCGATTGCAAACGGTGAAGGTAGATACTTTGTTGATGATAAAACTCTTGAACAACTAGAAAAAAATAATCAAATTGTATTTTCTTATGAAAATAAAGTTAATGGCTCCGTATCTCAAATAGCAGGTGTTTGTAATTCTGATGGCAATGTTGTTGGAATGATGCCTCATCCTGAACGTGCAGCTGAAAAAGAAATCAATCAAATTGATCACAAGCCTTCTTCTCTAATCTTTGAATCTCTTGTTGAAACGGTAGGTATGAAAAAATGAGTTTCCAAGAACATGAAAAATTACACATTGAAAAAAATGTTAAACGAGAACTAACTACTACTGAATCGCAAATCCTTGCAGCAGAATGGTCTGAACACTGTTCATACAAATCTTCAAAACAACATCTCAAGATGTTGCCGACGACAGGCCCAAATGTTATTGTAGAAAAAGGATACGATTCAGGTGTTTTAGATGTTGGCGATGGGTATGTAGTAACTGTTCACATTGAAAGTCATAACCATCCTTCTGCTGTAGAACCCTTTGGTGGGGCTGCAACTGGTGTTGGTGGTGTCATTCGTGATATTCTATCTGCAGGTACCAGACCCATTGCACTATTTGACGGCTTACGATTTGGAAATATAGAAACTGATTCACATGCTAGATGGTTATTCAAAAATGCAGTTGCAGGAATTGCCGATTATGGAAATTGTCTTGGCATTCCCACTATTGGTGGTGAAGTTGAATTTGATGAATGTTACAAAAATTATGCGCTAGTAGATGTAGCTGCAGTTGGTTTTGGAAAAAAATCAAAATTAATTAAAAACCACGCAAACATTGATGATTTAGTTATTCTCATAGGCGGTTCTACTGGCCGTGATGGTGTTGGTGGTTCTCAATTTGCATCTGATGCATTAGAAGGCGAAGACCGCTCTGCAGTACAAATTCCGGATCCTTTCATTGAAAAATTAATCATTGAAGCAATTCTGGAATGCCGTGATCAAAACTGCATCAATGCAATGAAAGATTTAGGCGGTGGAGGGTTATCTTGTGCTATATCTGAAACCGCTGAAAGTTTAGGAATTGGTATTGAATTAGATGTAAAAAATGTACATTTGCGTGAGTCTGATTTGGCACCTGAAGAAATTATGATATCTGAATCTCAAGAAAGAATGCTTGTTATTGCCAGTCCAGACAATCTTTCAAAAATTAACAGTATTTGTGACAAATTTAGAATCCAATGTTCCGTTCTTGGTAAAGTAAAAGAAGACAAAATGATGCATGTTAAAAATGGAAATGAAACTATTGCATTACTTCCTGCTGACTTTGTAGCACGAGGTCCGCTAATCTCTAGAGAGAAATCAAAACCAAAATACCTTTCAAATTTACCTGTGGCTCCTGAATCACAAAACAATCTGTCTCTTACAGACGTATTGCTGAAATTACTTTCTTCTCCAAATATCGCAAGTAAACATTGGGTATATCGTCAATATGATCATGAAGTTGGTATTAGAACTGTGATTAAACCTGGATATGACAGCTCAGTATTACGTCTGGATAATGGAAAATCATTATCTGTAAAAATCGATGGTAATCCGAAACATTGTTACCTGAATCCTAGACAGGGAGCAATTGGTTGTTTTGAAGAAGCATGTAGAAATGTTGTATGTACTGGTGCTACTCCGATAGGTATGGTTGATCATTTACAATTTGGAAATCCTGAGGACCCTGAAATATTTTGGACATTCATGGAGTCTATTGAAGGAATCACGGATTTTGCAAAATCTCTAAACATACCATGTGTTGGTGGTAAAGTAAGCTTCTATAACGAAACTAATGACGGTCCAATAAAACCAACTCCATTAATAGGCGTACTTGGATTAATTGACAGTTCTCCTCTCCATCCTAATCCTCCTTCAGAAAATGATGTAATTTTATTGATTGGTGAAACCAAAGATGAACTCGGTGGTTCTGAATATTATGAATACATTCACAATTTTGTTGGTGGCACCGCTCCTTCTGTAGATGTATCTAATTCAAAGAAGAACATGGACTCTGTCTTATCATTAATTTCAGAAAATCTTGTCAAAACTGCACATGATTGTTCAAAAGGTGGTTTGGCAATAGCAATATCTGAATTATGTATCTTTGGAAAAGTTGGTTGTCATGTAAATCTAAACAAAGTATCGACATTGTCCACTGAAAAAATTCTATTTTCTGAAAGTCATTCAAGGTATGTTCTTGTTATAGAAAAAAGCAAATTAGATTCTGTAAAAAATATCTTATCTGAAAAAAATTGTTCATTTTCAGAACTTGGAATATTTACTAGCGATCAAATTATCTTTGAATCTGATTCTAACCCTGTTTTGGAACTAATAGTTGATAAAGCAGAAAATAATTATCTAAATTCATTGGGGAAGATAATTCAAAATGGTTAAAGAAAACTGTGGTGTAGTTGGAATCTACAGTGAAGGTGATGTAAATGTCATTCCTATGGTTATTGATGCACTACGTGCATTGCAACATAGAGGACAAGAAGCTTGGGGATTGGCAATTCCAAACAAGGCTCCGTTAAAACGTCTTGGACTCGTATCTACATCTTCTAATGAATTTAAAAAAATCACTGAAGAATATGCATCACATTCTGCAATTGGTCATGTGAGGTATTCTACCGTTGGAAAAAGTGATCTTGAAAGTGCACAACCACTGAAAGTTAAAGACTTGTGTGTTGCACATAATGGAACGATTTCAAATGTCGAAGAACTTTCTAACTTGGTTGGTGGTTGTACATTCACACCTCAAAATGCTAGTGATACATTGGTCGCTGCACAAAGACTTGTTTCTCTAATAACTGAAAATGGTAAACTTGGAAGTGCATTATCAATTTTAAAAAATGAAATGGTAGGTTCATTTTGTTTCACATTTCTATCTGATGATGACGCGGTATTTGCTGCAAGAGATCCTAAAGGATTCCGTCCTATGGTTATGGGTCATAAAGAAGATGGCAACGTACACATTGTGACTTCTGAATCTTCTGCAATATCTGCAATTGGTGCAAAACTTGTACGTGATGTTGTACCTGGTGAATTAATCAAAATTAGCAAAGATGGAATGGAAACTGAAATGTTCTCTGATGATAAGAATCGTGCACATTGTTCCTTTGAATTCACATATTTTGCTCAACCTTCAAGTAAAATGGAGGGAACTAACATCTATCTTGCAAGAAAACGCATTGGTCAATTCCTTGCAAAAAAATATCCTATAAATGATGCCGATGTTGTAATCCCTGTTCCTGACTCTGCAAGACCTGCAGCACTAGGATTTGCGCAAGAATTAGGAATTCAATTTGATGAAGGACTTTTAAAAGATCGTTATAGTAAGAAAGGCCCATTACGTAGTTTCATTGAACCTCATCAAAGCGATAGAGTTGAAATCAATAGATGGATTATACCAATACGTGAAGTCATTGAAGGAAAACATATTGTTGTAATTGATGATAGTCTAGTTAGAGGTACTAGTTCTAAAGCAATTATCAAAGCGTTACGTCGTTCTGGTGCAAGAAAAATTAGTATGATGGTTACATATCCTCCAATTAAATTCCCATGTTATGCTGGAATTGATTTTCCATCTCAAGAAGAGCTTGCAACATTTGATGGAGGAAAAGATGTTACTGACAAAGAAATGATTGAAAAAGTTCGTAATGACATTGGTGCAGACTTTTTGGGTTACAATGATGCAGAAAATCTTGCAAATGCAGTAGGTATTCCAAAAGATTCAATGTGTTTCACTTGTGCAACTGGGGACTACACTCCTTTAGGAATAACCCCAAATTTTAATAAGATGAAACAGATGAAAAGTGTCTAATGGAAACTGCATATGTTTTAGTCCAATGTAAAATTGCTCATGAAATGGAAGTACTCAAAGCATTGTTAGAGATTGATTTAGTAAAAGAAGCAAAAGGTACATTTGGTTATTATGATATTTTTACAAAAATTCAAGGTGACAATTCATCACAGATTGAAGATGTAATCACCAAAAAAATTCGTAATATTCCTAATGTTACTGCAACTACCACATTATCTATTATTCCTGAACAGGACTTTGAAAAATGAGTAAAGAAACACGTTCTATTGACAAAAAAGGATTTTCAAACAAATTCTTTGAAGAATTAGACAAAGAACATGATAATGCAAAAGAATTTGCAAAACGTCAGAAGGAATTAAAACAAAAAAAGAATCGACAAAGCTGATTTTTACTCTTTTATACTGATTTTGCAAGTAGTTTACAACCAGATTGGGGCTGATTTCTCATCCTTCTGCAAGTAGGCTGAATCGGCCCCACTCTTGGGTAGTTAAATACTGATTTTGTGATACTAGACCATGAAATTGAGATGTACTTCATGTGCAAAATTCTGTTGTAACGCAAAAAATTGTAGCTGTTCATGCCACAAAAAATCCTTTAACAGAACCAACTCTTATCTGTCAAACGTCATGGATATGCTCACAACTCAAAAAATGAAATCTGTCAAGAATATTGATCTAAGTTGGCAAAGTAACATTCTTGGATCTATGATGAGACTAGAATAAGAAAATCTATTATCTTAGTTTTCTGATGTTTTTTAATGGTCAGTAAAATTCCTGTAATTGGTGGAATTGGTGCCGCTGTAGCTGGAATCGTATTTGTATTATTTTTTACTCCAACAGGAATTTCTCAAGATGAATATTCACTATCTGTTGATCCTACAAAAGAAAAACAAAGTTTATTCATAATGGCACGTGTTTCTTTAGAAAACACTGGAACTAAGCCATTGACAAATGTTGAACTTAATTTTGGTGACGGTGATAAAATTTATCTTGGAACATTAAAACCTGGTCAGTCTGAAATTATTTCTCCGCCTCAAGGTAATTCATTACAATATGTGATTGTCACATCAAGTGAGGGTGTTTATGTTAGCAAGGTTTATCGTGAACCTATTGCGATGCCTGGTATGATGGGGTCATAGGTGTTATTATGAAATTTCTTAATTCTGGTAAAGTAAAAGACGTTTACGATATGGGCGATGACACTTTATTATTTAATTTTAGTAATCGTGTGTCTGCATATGATGTGAAATTTCAAGACGAAATTCCAAAAAAAGGCAAAGTGTTATGCAAATTTGCAAAATTTTGGTTTGATGAATTGGATATTGATAATCATTTTGTAAAATCCCATTCTGATACAGAAATTATTGTAAAAAAGATGGAAATGTTGCCTATCGAGTGCGTAGTTCGTGGATATTTCTATGGAAGTCTTATTAATAGATACAAGTCTGGAGAAATTCACCTACCTGATGGAACAAAAACTGAACTTGCAGCAAAACTTCTTGAACCATTATTTGATCCTACAACAAAATCAGAACATGATGTCCCTATAACAAAAGATGATGCAATAAAACAAAATCTTGTTACTTTGGATGAATTCGAATGGCTTTCTCAAAAATCTATTGAAATTTACAATAAAATGTATTCAATTGCAGATAATGCAGGCTTCATTCTTGCTGATTTGAAGCTAGAATTTGGTAAATTGGATGGAAAAATAACACTTGGTGATTCTATAGGTCCTGATGAGTATCGTTTATGGCCTAAATCATCATACTCTCCAGGAAAAATACAAGAGGCGTTTGACAAACAACTTCTTCGTGACTGGTTAACTGAACATGGTTATCAAAAACAGTTTGAAGATTCACGTAAAAATGGCCAAGAGCCTGTTGCTCCTGCAATCCCTCCTGAAATAATTCAAAAAATGACTGAACGTTATGTTGCAGCCTATGAACGTACGACTGGCAGTTCTCTTTAACTCGATTTTTAAATTCCACATTTTCTCTATTTGCCCCTTGTTTTGACATATTTCTGACAATTTTTGGGATTTTTGCCAAATTTTGAGGATTTTCTTACCTCTACGGATTTTTTTGTAACTGTATCAACTTGTTTAATACCACTACGAAGAATATAGTATATGTTACAACTATTATGATAGCAATACTAAATTGATACAGTCGGCTACTACATTTTTAGTTGCATAAAAAAAATAATATCATTGGACAAAAAAATTTGATACGGATAACTTTTAGCTAAGATCTACAGCAAATACTACATGTCAACAATACTCGAAAAACCAATATCGGTGAATCGTACACTTGCAACAAGTCTGGAGCATGCAAGAGCTATCGAGGACCCCGCTAGAGCAAAAATTCTGCAACTACTGTATCGAAAACATCTAAACGCAGAACAAATCACGGCCCAGTTAAAAAAATCTGGATTCAAAAAAGCCTTGACAACCACGAGACATCATCTGGAGATTCTCAAAGAGGCTGAATTGATTGAGGTTGTGAGAATTGAGGAAAAGCGAGGTGCCATGATAAAATACTATGGTACATCGACAAAGTTACTCGACTATGAAACCCCAAAAGACTTTGAGAAAAAATACTCTACAGTCATAAAGTCAACGTCCAAGCAAATTGAACAACTTCTAGACGTACTTTCAAAAAAGACTGGTAAGGCAAAATCCTCTCAAAGTAAGCAGGAATATAGTCAGTACTTGATGATGGAGATTGTAAATCGTGCAGTAACAACGGTCTTTGAAAAAAGACACTGATTACAATACTTCTATAATCATTGTGCCCTTGGTTTGCGGGTTTTGAAGGAGACTGACCAAGTCTCTAGGTATGTCACTG
>CACFJZ010000021.1 GCA_902566725.1 uncultured marine group I thaumarchaeote | reverse complement strand
TTGTACCTTGATTTAGTGAATGATCGTTCTGATATTTGTAAAACTTCTTCAAGTGCGTGAGCAAAATTATCTACAGCAATGCTTTTTCCATTTATTTCAAAATGACTATCAGGGTTGAACATGTCGGCCATATCGGAGCCGTGGGTTGCTATGTCTTTGTAAGCTTTAGATTTAAAAAAGGCTTTATTCAGGTTCCATTGAGACTCGGTTCCGTGTCTCAATAAAGCAATGTTAGGCTCTAACAGATCCGAACCCTCTTTCTTTGTCGTGCTAACCTTCCAAGACGAACCTAGCTCAGCTTTCTCATTGAGATATTTTTCCAAAGAAGAAGCCCATTTTTTTACCTCTTTATCATTTTCCAAGCCTTTAAGAAGATGGGTATGTTTAATTCCCTCTAAAAGCTCAACAGGATATATGTGAGTCAAACCGTTCAAAATATTTTGAACTTTTTCGTGTTGGGAAATAAATTTTCCTAAGGCTGGACCCGTTATGGATTCTCCCTTTTTGTTAAGGACTAATTTTGCATCATCTAATATTTCGGCCACTAAAAGCTCTCTTAGTTCAGAGTCGTCTTTAACATATGTTTCTTGTTTGCCCTTCTTTAATTTATATAGTGGAGGCTGAGCGATATATATGTAACCCTTCTCAATTAGTTCTGGCATCTGACGGTAAAATAAAGTCAATAGCAATGTTCTGATGTGTGAGCCGTCTACATCGGCGTCAGTCATGATTATAATTCTGTGATACCTTAACTTTTCTTCTTGCCAATCTTCTCCCTTAATCCCGCAACCCAGAGCAGATATTAAAATTATAATTTCTTCTGAAGAAAGCACTTTATCTAGTCTTGCCTTCTCTACATTAAGAATCTTTCCTTTTAGTGGGAGTATAGCTTGGAAATGTCTATCTCTCCCTTGTTTTGCAGACCCACCAGCAGACTCTCCCTCAACAAGGTAGATTTCGCTCTTTGCAGGATCTTTCTCTTGGCAGTCTGACAGCTTACCTGGCAATCCTCCTCCCTCAAACACTCCCTTTCTTCTTGTAAGTTCTCTTGCTTTTCTTGCGGCCTCTCTGGCTCTTGCTGCTTCAATGATTTTTGTAGCTATCAACTTAGCTTCGGCAGGATTTTCTAATAGATATTCTGTTAAAGCTTTATAGGTTTCTTGCTCTACAGCCGGCCTAACTTCAGAAGAAACAAGTTTATCTTTTGTCTGAGAAGAAAATTTAGGATCAGGAACCTTTACCGAGACAACCGCAACCAATCCTTCTCTAGCATCATCGCCGGAGGTAGAAACCTTTTCTTTGTTCATGCCCTCCTTTTCCATGTAGTTATTCAGTGTGCGTGTAAGAGCGGTTCTAAACCCAACAAGATGAGTCCCTCCGTCTCGCTGTTTAATATTATTTGTATAACATTGAATATTTTCTTGGTAACCGTCATTCCATTGAAGGGAAACTTCTATTGTTATTCCTTCGGCAGCTTCTTTTACAAAATGAAAAACTGAATTAACGGTTGTTCTTTTTGTGTTTAGGAAAGTTACAAATTCAGCCAAGCCGCCTTTGTGAAAAAATTCAATTTTCTTAGAACTTCTTTCATCTATAAGAATTATTTTTAATCCGGCATTCAAGTAAGATAACTCTCTTAATTTTGTTTCAAGAACGTCATATTGGAAATTGATGTCTGAGAAGGTGGTTGGAGATGGTACGAATGTTACTTCTGTTCCTGTTTTATCTGTTTTGCCTGTAACTTTTAACTTTCCCTTGGGCGCTCCATCAGCGTATTCTTGTTCATGGATTTTTCCGCCCCTGTGAATGGTTAGCTTGAGGTCCTCTGATAGGGCATTAACAACAGAAACTCCAACGCCATGCAAACCACCAGACACTTTGTAAGAATTATCGTCAAATTTACCTCCTGCATGTAATTTTGTCATGATTACTTCAGCGGCAGACATGCCTTCTTCATGCATGTCGGTTGGTATGCCTCTTCCATTATCCGAAACGGACACACAATCATCCGCAATAATTTTTACTGTGATTTCGTCGCAATGTCCGGCCAGCGCTTCGTCAATTGAATTGTCTACAATTTCATAGACCATATGATGCAGACCTGTTCCATCATCTGTGTCTCCTATATACATACCAGGTCTTTTTTTGACTGCCTCCAGCCCTTTGAGCACTGTTATGCTTGACGAATCGTAAGAGTCAGGATTGGTTTTTTTGGGAGCTTTTTTTTGAGCTTTTTTTGGGGCTTTGGTAGTTTTCGATGCAGCAGATTTTTTCTTAGTCGGCATCTATATATTTTAATACAAAATCAGAGATTAATCTGCGTAAAATTTGTCAATTTTTTAATAGATTGATGCATCTCTTCGCCATCTATACCGGTCAATACTATTTGGTTTTCACTTAAAATAATCTGTTCAATCAAAGAGCGTAAATTCTTTACGTCTAACTCTGAACCTAGATCATCAATCATCAACAAAGTTTCCTTTTGTGTAATTTTCTTTATCAGTTTGATATTTATTAAAAAAATCAATAAAATCAATATCTTAATCTGACCTCTGGAAAGATTTGAAGCTGCTTTTTTGTTATTTACTTGGAAGGTTATGTCCATTCTATGAGGACCTTTCGATGTATAACCAATTGCCTTGTCTTTATCGAGCGAATCCCCAAAAGACTCTTGAAGCTTTTTAGACCTTTCCCACCCTTTAGAAAAGGTTACATTGAAATTGTCTAGAAAGTTAAATTTTCCAGATTTAACTATTTCATCTATGCTTTGAATATTATATTTCTTGAACGATTGAAAGAAACTATACTGCTCCAAACTCAATTCAAGCCCTAATTCAGCTAGCTTCTGACTCCATATTGATAATTCAGATTTGGCAAGTTTTTGTTTCAGGCACTTGTTTCGCTGTTTTAAAGCTCTTTGGTAGTCATTATAAAGTTTTTTTGTAGCAGGTTTCACGTGAAACATCAGTTCATGAAAATAATCTCTTCTAATTTCTGGCTCACCATCAATCATTCTAAGATTTTTAGCCATTACAATCTGCAGGAAATAAAGATCTTCCTTTTTTACAGGAGCGCCTTCAATCTTTCTATAGGAATTTATTCTTATATTCAGTCCATTGTTAACTGAAAGATCAAGTTCTTTATTATCTAATGTCCCCTTTCCTGTGATACTGAAAGAATTCTTACTGGTATTGATGCACTCTTTTGTTTCTTTTGTTCGGAATGAGGTTCCTAAAAAAAGAATGCTTATCGACTCCAGGATAGATGTTTTTCCAGAACCGTTTTCTCCAAGAATTAGATTGGTCCTGTCGGAGAAGGTAAAAAGATTATCTTGAAATAAACGAAAGTTCTTTAGCTGGAGCCTTTTAAGCGGCATCAGAGCCTCATAGGCATAATGACATATACATCATTTTCTGAATTGCTTTCTTTTATAATGCAACTAGAATCTTCTCCATAAAATTCGAATTTAACTTTCTCTGTTTCTATTGAATTTAATACGTCAAGGAGATATCCGATATTAAATCCCACCTCTAATTCCGAACCTTGGTAGACAACGTCTAGTTCCTCTTCGGCAGACTCTTGTTCAGGGTTGTTTGCTGTAAGTTTTAGCTTGTTCTTAGAGAGCTGAAATCTTACACCTCTGTATTTTTCATTAGATAGGACAGATGCTCTTGATAAAGCAGATTGAAGTACTTCCTTGCTTATCTCTAAGGGTAACGGCTCACCTGTAGGGAAAACTTTGTCATAATCTGGATACTTTCCGTCAATGAGCTTGCTAGAGAAGCTTAAATTATCTGTTCTAATAACCACATACGAAGGACCTATCAGAAGATTAATTGTATCGTCACCAGCTGAAAGCAGCTTGGCAAGCTCAAGCACAGCTTTGCGAGGAAGTATATTTCTCATATCGGCTTCAGAATTGCTAGTGGCTGCAGAAGAATATGCCAGTCTGTGGCCATCTGTTGCAACACCATTTATCTTATTGCCATTTATTTCTAACAACATTCCGTTCAAGTAATATCTGACATCTTGGGACGCCATAGAGAATGAAGTTTTTGAGAGTATTCTTTTTAAAACATTAGATTCTAAAGATACAGGAACTTGTTCCTCGCTAATTTCAATTTCTGGAAAATCATCAGAAGATATTGTTGCAAAATCAGCATGGAAGTTACGGGAACTCACAGTCAACTTTCCATTAGATAGCGAAAAGTTAACATTCTCTCCTTCTGGTAGAGACCTGCAAAGCTCTGACATTTTCCTTGCAGATACAGTAGTTTCGCCCTCTTCCTGAATTTCTATTAGATCTGAATAGGTTTTTATTTGAATCTCTAAATCTGTGGCAGTTACTTCTAACTTTCCTTCAACAATCTTTAAGCGTAAATTCGCTAGAATTGGTATGGTCTGACGCCTTTCTGCTATAGCAGCTGCATTTTGAAGTGAATCAACTATTTGAGACTTTTCAGCAATGAATTTCATATAGCTATTATATAGTCAAAACCCTTAAAAGTTTCCTATAATCCTCCTCTATATCAAGGTTTGATAATCTAAGTTCATTTATCTTTTTGCAGGCGTGTATCACTGTTGTGTGATCCCTGCCTCCAAAAGACTCACCGATTTCAGGAAGGCTATAATTTGTAAGCTCTTTAGCCAAAAACATGGCCATTTGCCTTGGTCTTGCAACAGATCTGCTTCTTCTTTTAGAGAGAATATCGCTCATCTTAATGTTGTAATATTCTGCAGTGGTTTTTTGTATATTCTCCACACTTACTTGACGGGCCTGTATGGCCAACAAATCTTTCAATGAGTCTTTTATCAGGTCAACTGTTATGGGCCTTCCAGTAAAGTTTGAATTTGCTATTACTCTCTTCAAAGCCCCTTCTAGCTCTCTAACATTAGATCTTACCTTTTGAGCTACAAAGAAAGCTGACTCTTCATTTAGTTCATGATTCATCGATTCAGCTTTACTCAACAAAATTGCAACACGTGTCTCTAGTTCTGGGGGCTCAATTACAACTGGCAGGCCCCATCCTAGTCTAGACTTTAGTCTGTCTTCTAAACCATCTATTTCTTTTGGGTAACGGTCACAAGTTAGAATCATCTGACTGCCCTTTTCTAGAAGAGAATTAAAAGTATGAAAAAGCTCTTCTTGGGACTGTTCTTTCTTTGCAAAAAACTGAATATCATCTATTAAGAGAGCATCTAGAGATCTATAGTACTGCTTAAATTCATTAATTGCTCCTAACTGTAATGATTTTACCATATCACTCACGAACTTCTCAGAGTGAACATATGCTATTTTTTTTGATGGATCCTTGCTTAGGATTTCGTTTCCTACTGCATGCATCAAATGAGTTTTACCAAGACCCACCCCTCCATAAATAAAGAGAGGGTTATAAGAATTTTTTAAACCATCGCCAATTTGCCGGGATGCGGCCAAAGCAATATGATTAGACTTTCCCTCTACGAAAGATTTAAAGGTAAAGTTTTCTATAAGATTGCTTTTTAGTGGACCTGGCGAGGCTGTTGTGCTTATTTCGTCAAGCTGTAGCGCCTCTTGCGGTGCGACGTCTGCGGGCCGCTTCTCGTGATAGTCTACGAATATCTCAAAATTAAGATTTAAATCCCTGTTGCTAGTAATTGCAGACAGTCTCTCTTTAATGGTAGATCCATAATTGTCTTCAACCCAGTCGGATATAAACTTATTTGGGGCCAAAACGCTGTAAGACAGCGGGTTTGAGCCATTATTTTGTTCTAGTGTAAGCGGGGCAATCCATGTAGAATACTCCTCGACCGGCAAATCTCGCTCTAAAGTTTTCTTACATTCTCCCCAAAAGTGTAAATCAGTCATCAGTTTGATTATATATAAATACGCAAAGTTATCCACAGAATAAACACAGATTTTAATTGTGGATAAGTTGTTAATATATTGTTTTAAACATTTTGCTTGTTTTAGCTTCACAAAAACTCTATCATGCGCAACCCAATTACCTTTTAAACACTATGAAAAGAACTTATCAGCCCAGCAGAATAAAAAGAGCAAGGACACATGGTTTTCGTGCAAGAAACTCTACCCTGGGTGGGAAAAAAGTACTTAGCAATAGAAGAAAAAAGGGGAGACTATCTCTAACGGTCTAGAATGGCCGACAAGCGCTCAATACCCTCTAAAGAGGGCTTCCAGGAAATCTTTTCTTCACCAGAAAAAAAATATTCTACTAAGAACGTTCTTGTTTTTTCTAAAACAAATGAACTCGGCATTGCAAGAATAGGTGTAGCAATAAGAAAAAAGGATACCAAACTTGCTGTAGACAGAAATAATATTAAGAGAAAAATAAAGGGAAGTTTTCTCTCAAAGGTTTTAGAATTGCCTCCAAGAGATTTTGTTGTGTATGTTAAGAAAAATCTTAAAGGAAAAGAAAAAGATCTTCAAAAAGATCTAGAGGATATTTGGAATAAATTTCAAACAAAATAATGATAAGTAGGTTACTAATAAAGTTCATAAAGGTTTATCAAAAATTTCTCAGTCCGCTCTTGGGACAAAACTGTAGATTTTATCCAACGTGTTCTCAATATGCAGTGGAAGCTCTGTCGGTTCACGGTCTCTTTAGGGGAGGATATTTATCCTTAAAAAGAATATTAAAATGCAACCCTTGGGGCGGTTGTGGCATAGACAATGTTCCTAGGAGGGACAAGCATGGACGTAATTAAAACTTCACTAATAATAGCCATAGGCATAACGCTTTATTACTTGCTTTTACAGTGGCCGGTAGACTCACCCGGCAATGACAAGACTTATTCAGAAGACAAAAGTATTAATGCTATAAACGATAGTGAGCCCTTACTATCACAACCCCTAGAGCCTCTCTCCTCCCTGGGTGAATCAAAAGAAGAGGTGATCTCGGAAGAGAGGAGTTTTTATGAGATCAAGAATGAAAACCTGTCCCTATATTTGGATCCAGTAACAGGCAGATTTGAGCTTTCACAGCTTAACAAAATATCTAAAACAAAAGACTCTCAAGAGCCGTTTGTAGTGCTTGGTCCAACTTATGACGAGGGCTTAAATAGAGAAAATATTTACTTTGCAAACAGTGGGTTTTATACAAGGTCTCAAGGTTACTTGAATCCTGAATTTTCAAAAATTTCTCAAGAAAGGATTGATGGTGGTGGAACCGTCTACACACTAGAAGGTTCCTCTGGGGGAATGTCTTTTATAAGAAAAATTGATATACCTGTCACTGGATACAAAATTATTGTTGAGGATGTAGTGCGTTCCTCTATAGAAGAACAGGTTTCGGTAACCCCTTATGTTGTTATAGAGAGAGATGGCTCTGTGGTTGAGGAAGGGGGCTTAATGTATACCTACCTTGGACCTGTTTTTTCTTCCACTAAAGACACATACGAAAAATATGACTTTGATGATATAAGAGATTCTTCTTATCAAAACAAATCTGTTGGTGGATGGGTTGCGCTTATACAACATTACTTTTTGTCTGCCTGGATTCCTGACCAAAACGAAGAATACTTGTATCAGGGCAGATATGGCGATAAATCTGGCAGATATTCGCTAGGTTATACTTCAAGGGATTTTCTTATATCCTATGGAGAATCTGCTGCAACTAAAAATACACTATACGTAGGTCCTAAGCTGCCGAAACAGTTGGCTGAGATTGAGGAAAATCTTGATTTGACTGTTGATTATGGTTTTTTTGTGGTGGTTGGGCAAGCCTATGTATTGGTTGTTAGATCTGGGTCATAGTATTTTTAACAACTGGGGTCTTGCAATCATATTTTTAACGGTGGTCTTGAAAATTGCAACCTGGCCTCTTTCTGCTAAGGCTTATGTTTCTATGGGCAAAATGCGTGAACTTGCGCCTAGGTTGCAACTCCTTCAAGAAAAACACGGTGACAACAGACAGGCAATGAGCCAAGAAATGATGGAAATCTACAAAAAAGAGGGTGTAAATCCTCTTGGGGGCTGTCTGCCTATGTTGGCCCAGATGCCCTTCTTTTTAGCTTTTTACTGGGTTTTGCTTGAAACTGTTGAACTAAGACATTCTCCTTTTTTCTTATGGATAGACGACCTGTCTGCAATGGATCCTTATTTTGTTCTGCCCATACTGAATGGTGCCGGCATGTATCTATCACAGAAATTAACCCCAACCCCTCCTAATGCTGACCCCATGCAAGCTCAAATGATGAAGTTTTTTCCTTTGATTTTTGCGGTGATTTTTGCCTGGTTCCCTTCTGGTCTTGTGCTTTATTGGCTGGTAAACATGTTAATTCAGATTTTTCAACAATGGTGGTACTCGCGTAAGGCGATTTCTTCTTAAATTGAACGCAAGGACAATTATTGCTTCTGCCTCTGCTGCAGGTAGAGGTGGGGTTTCGGTTGTTAGAATGTCTGGTGAGGGCTCTAGGTCAATTGCAGAAAAAATGTGTGGTGAGCTTTCTGAACCATGGAAATTCAAAAAGTGCTCTATTTCGTCTCAAAATGGTGAGGTGATTGATTCAGGAATGGTGGTCTTTTTTCAGTCTCCTCATTCTTATACGGGGGAGGATGTGGTGGAGTTTCATTGTCATGGTAATCCCACAATAGTTGCTATGGTTATTGATGAAGCTGTTGCGATGGGTGCTGCTATTGCAGAACCGGGAGAGTTTACAAAAAAAGCTTTCCTCAACAATAAAATAGATTTGGCTCAGGCTGAATCGGTGTCTGATCTAATCAACGCTCAAAGCAAAAGCGCAGTTTTAGCGGCTAATGCTTCCCTGACCGGGAGGTTCTCAGAACAAGTTAATAACCTAATAGATGGAGTTGTTAAAACAAGGGTTGTTATAGAGGCAAATATAGATTTTCCTGAAGAAGAGGTTGATACAAATCTTCTTGATAAAGTAAGACTAAACTTAAAGGGTTACTTGGATGAGGTGTCTGAATTGCTTTCCGGTGTTAGAGAGGGTATAAAACTTAGAGAGGGTTATTCGATAGCAATTGTGGGGCCCCCAAATGCGGGCAAGTCAACTTTACTAAATGTGATAGCCAAAAATGATGTTGCTATAACTTCTGATGTGCCGGGCACCACAAGAGATCTGGTTAGGGTGGTGGTAAATGTGGGTGGGGTGGTTATTGAGTTTATTGATACAGCCGGTGTTAGAACTAATCCTGATTCCGATATAGAAAAGGAAGGCATTAACAGATCCTTGGGGGTTGTAAAAGACTCCAATTTAACCTTGCTAGTACAGGACGTAACTGATGTAAAAGAATTTTCTGTTGATCTTGGAGAGCATATTGTTGTTATGAATAAATGCGATCTCAAAGAAGAATTACCAAGCCATGAAAATAGAAAGTTTTATGTATCCTCTGCAACAGGGCAGGGTGTTCAAGACTTATTGAAAGCTATAACAGTGTGCTTAGGTGTTGATGGGGGTGGTGAGACCGCTTTTCTTTCCAGGAAAAGGCACGAAGAATCCTTGGGTTTGGCTGCAGAATTGCTAATAGATTCGATTGCGTCTTTGAATGAAGGTGAGGCTTGGGAGTTGGTTGCAGAGAATTTGAGGTCTGCACACCATCACCTCGGTGATATATTGAGACCTATGAGTTCAGATGATTTATTGGGCGAGATCTTTTCTGAATTTTGTATAGGTAAGTAGTTGTGCAAAGGTTGTGCATACACAGTTTTGTTTTGTGTAAAGAATTTTTTGTTCACAACTCATACAAACTAAACTTCAGAATTTATTAAACTTTCCAGCAGTGTTTTGCTTTCAATTTTTTGTGAATCTAAAAAGGTTTAATGAGGTTACCCACAGAGAGCTGAATCACTAATAATAACAAATTAATATAAAATACATATTTAAAGAGAATAAAATTTTATTTTTAAAGGTTGTGAATAAGTTTGATGTCATTGTTATAGGGGGCGGCCATGCTGGCGTGGAAGCGGCTGATGTAGCATCACGTTTTGGTGTTAATACATTACTAATCTCCCATGATAAAAACAAAATAGGCGAGATGTCATGCAACCCGGCGATTGGGGGGATAGGTAAAAGTCATCTAGCAAAAGAGGTTGATGCGCTAGGTGGTCTAATGGCGAGGGCGGCAGATTCCGCAGGTATTCATTACCGAGTCTTAAACTCTACAAAAGGCCAGGCTGTTAGAGCTACAAGAGTTCAAACCGATAGAGAGCTTTACAAAGCATTTATTCAACAGACACTTAGTAACTCAAAAAACCTTACAATAAAAGAAGGATCGGTAGTAGATGTCACTATTCAAAACTCAACCATTAAATCTATACACACCGAAGACGGAGTTGAGATATTTGGAAAGACAATAATTCTAACTACCGGCACATTTCTTGGAGGGGTGATGCATACAGGCCTTGAGCAGTCCCCTGGAGGAAGAGTGGGAGACCCATCTAGTGACATGTTGGCCTCTAAACTAAGAAGCCTGAACCTTAAAGTGGGTAGATTGAAGACAGGAACTCCTCCCAGGCTAAACAAAAACTCTATTGATTGGTCGCTTTTAACACCACAACCTGGAGACACCCCAACCCCTCTTTTATCTTATATTTCAAAAGAAAGGGATAGGCCAAGACAGCTAGATTGTTTTATGACCCGCACAAACAAAAACACTCACGAAATTATTTTGAACCATCTTGATGAATCACCTATGTATTCTGGAGTGATAGAGGGTGTCGGTCCTCGTTATTGTCCTTCAATTGAGGACAAGGTAATGAGGTTTTCTGAAAGAGATTCACACCAGATATTTGCCGAACCAGAGGGTTTGAACTCAGACCTGATCTACCCTAATGGAATATCAACAAGCCTCCCATTTAAAGCCCAGAAAGCCTTGATAGAATCTATTAAGGGATTTGAGAATGCTGAAATAGTCAGACCTGGATACGCGATAGAGTACGACTATTTTGACCCCACCGGCCTAAAGCACACACTCGAAACCAAGGCAATATCAGGCCTCTATTTTGCTGGCCAGATTAACGGAACAACAGGGTACGAGGAGGCCGCAGCCCAAGGAATTATGGCGGGAATAAACGCATCTATGAGAACAAAACAAGAAGGAACATTTGAGCTTAGAAGGGATGAAGCCTACATAGGTGTTTTAATAGATGATTTGGTAAGCCTTGGGACAAAAGAACCCTACAGAATGTTCACCAGCAGAGCTGAATATAGGCTAATTCTTCGCGAGGATAATGCCGATATGCGCTTAACAGAAAAAGGCCGAAACCTTGGAATAGTCCCCGACCTTCTTTGGGAAAATTATCTGGACAAGAAGCAATCAACAACCAAAGAGATCATACGCCTAAAGGAAGAGAAACTTCAACCCAACTCAAAAGAAGCAAAAAAGGTAGAAGAGCTGTCTGGAGAGAAGATCTCAACCAACACCAGCCTGTACGAAATATTAAAACGCCCCAGGGTTTTTCATTCTTACCTTCCTCGGGGCAAGGAATTGTTACCATCAAACGCCGTGGACGAGGTAGAGGCACACGTTAAATATGAAGGCTATATAAAAAGACAAAAAATAGACATAGAAAGACTCCAAAGAAACGAAAACACACCCATACCCCAAACCTTAGATTATGAAAGTGTTGTAGGGCTTTCCAACGAGGTAAAGCAAAAGCTGTCAGAAGCAAAACCTGAAAGTCTTGCGCGTGCATCGAGACTTCCCGGAGTTACCCCTGCAGCCATATCTCTTTTGATGGTTCACTTGAAAAAAGAACGACAAACAGTTGGATAGTAAACAAGAAAAACAAATTTTTTCATACAAATCACTTTTAGTGTCCTGGAACCTCACACACAACCTTGTTTCAAAAAACCAAGCATCAAACCTAGAAGAACACATAAGCGACTCCCTCTCTATTTCTCCTTTTTTGGGTAAAAGTGTTATTGACCTTGGGAGCGGCGGCGGTCTTCCGGGAATCCCTCTTGCAATATCCAACCCCGACAAAAAATTTTTTTTGGTAGAGAGCAACACAAAAAAGAGCGCTTTCCTGTTGAATGTTTCAACCAAGCTCCAGCTTTCTAATGTAACCGTTTATAACCAACGAATAGAAGACATAACCGCAGACCACTTTCCTCAAAACCTAGACATTGTGTGTCGGGCGGTTGGAACAACCGAATCAATAATAGGTCTTACTAAACACCTATTTCAGAACAACAACGCCTCTTTGCGCTTAATGAAAACACAAGATCAGTTCGAGACGGAAAGCCTGCCCCCACAATACACTGTAAAAAAAATAGACAAATTTCCCTCAAAAGCGAAGGACAAGACGCGTATCTTGGTTACAATAGAAGCAGTACACAAAAATGGTTAATACTTTAGTAATAGCAAATCAAAAAGGTGGAGTAGGGAAAACAACAACCGCTGTTAACTTGGCCGCATCACTGTGTGCAATGAAGCGCTCTGTTTTGCTGGTAGACCTAGACCCCCAAGCCAACGCAACAACTGGTTCCGGTTTAAAGAAATGTGATCAAACCCAGGGCTCAGCGACCGCCCTGATGGGCACTAGTGGCCAAGCGATCTTTAAGACTGAATTGGGGTACGATATCATGCCATCAGGCCCTGAACTCATAGCAGCCGAATCCTATCTGCGCGGAGGCGGAGGCCAAGAGAGAGCGCTTTTAGAATATCTTTCCAACACAAAAGATAACTATGATTACGTTATTATAGACTGCCCACCCTCACTGAACTTACTAACCCTAAACGGCTTAAGAGCTGCCCATGATTTACTTGTACCAATGCAGTGTGAATATTTCGCCCTGGAAGGACTGGCAGGACTGCTAGAAACAGTTAGTCAGCTCAACGATAGCACAGGACATAATTTACAACTCAAGGCGGTGGTAAGAACGATGTTCGATCCTCGGAACAAACTCGGTCAACAGGTCACAGGCGAGCTACAGAAACACTTTTCTGACGAGCTTTACTCAACCGTAATACCCCGAAATATAAAGCTTGCCGAAGCCCCTAGTTTTGGCAAATCAGTATTATCTTACGAGCCCAATGCAAAAGGATCGCTTGCTTATCTGGCTCTTGCTGGAGAGCTTATCGGAAGGATGGAAGAGCAGTATCAAGACAACAGCCATGAGCAAAGACAAACCTAGCCTTGGCACAGGGCTTGATTCCCTTCTAGGAGACAGACCCAAGCCCGAGGGCGTGGCCGTGTCTCAAATCTCAGTTGACGACCTTGCTCCCGGCCAATATCAGCCAAGAACAAAAATGCATAAATCAACCTTGGAGGAGTTGGCCCAAAGTATCAAAGAGCAGGGTGTGCTTCAGCCGCTTGTTGTAAGGAGGCTAGCATCAGGCAGGTTTGAAATTGTGGTGGGGGAGCGAAGATGGAGGGCGGCCCAGCTTGCAGGCATCAGCTCAGTTCCGGCAATAGTCAGGGACCTCAACAATGACGAAACTGCTAAAATTGCCCTCATCGAAAACCTCCAGAGAGAGGACCTGAATGCCCTGGATCAGGCAAAGGGTCTGATGAGGCTGCAACGGGAGTTTAATTTGTCTCAAGAAGAACTCGGATCAGCAGTTGGAAAATCGAGATCGGCGGTTACAAACCTCCTTAGGCTTTTAAACCTCAGCTCAGAAGTTCAGGCGTTTCTTGAAGAGGGAAAAATTGAAATGGGACATGCCCGTTCACTTTTAACACTAAATGATGACCAGCAATACGCTCTTGCCAAGAGAGTAATCAATGAATCTCTATCCGTCAGACAGTGCGAAGCCTTAGTGGCCGAAGTATCTAATAATAAAAAGAAGACTTCCAAAAAGACTAAAACGCCTGATCCAAATACTTCATCATTAGAAAGAGAGCTATCTGAAATATTTGGGAGCTCGGTCGAAATACGCCATAACAAGAAGGGCAAAGGCAAGCTTATAGTAAACTTCAACAATCTAGACACCCTTCAAGGAATTCTAGACAAAATAAAATCTTAAAAAAGTAACAAATTCTTCTTTCACTATAGGCTGGGGATAACTATAATTGCCGCGCCCAATGAAATCCTGATGGCTAGTAAAGAACTAAATTCAACAGATTATATAGAACACCACCTTACCAACTTAACGTATGGTAAATGTCCTGACGGAACGTGGAGTTTTGCAGAAGTTCATGGAAAGAGTCAGGTTGCAGGTACAGAGGCAAGTTGTAATATCAGCGAAATGGGTTTTTGGGCTTTTCAGGTAGATACTTTATTTATGTCCGTTCTTTTGGGCATGGGAATGATATTTTTTATGAGAAGAGTGGCGAAAAACGCCAGCTCCTCTAAACCAGGACGAATCCAAAATGCGGTGGAATATTTGGTTACTTTGGTTAGAGATCAAGTCCAAGACAATTTCACGGCTGACAAAAACCCACTAATGGGCCCGTTGGCACTAACCATTTTTGTTTGGGTTTTTTTAATGAACTTAATGGACCTCATTCCAATAGACCTTGTCCCCTGGATAGCTAACGGCTTCACTGCCCCTAATGCTGATGGAGGTGCAATTCATTACTTTAAGGTCCTTCCCGTGGCAGATATAAATGCACCCATGGGCATGGCTTTGGGCGTGTTAATTTTGATTCATTACTACAGCATAAAAAACAAAGGGCTTGGTGGATTCCTAGCAGAATTGACATTTCAGCCTTACGGTAAGTGGATGGCTCCAATCAATGTCATATTCGAGATACCCGGATTCTATGCGAAGCAATTAGCCCTGGGGCTAAGGCTCTATGGCAACTTGTTTGCTGGAGAGATGATCTTTATATTAATAGCATTATTTTTTGGCGGGTTCTTTAGCTCAATTACAGGAGTTCTCGCAGGAGTTGCGGGACTTGCCCTGAACTTTATATGGGCAGTATTTCATATCTTGGTTGTCATACTGCAAGCGTTTTTGTTTATGGTTTTAACGCTCGTATACCTGCAACAGGCACACGAGCATCATTAATTTTTATCTAAGGAGAATAAAATGGAAGAAGCAGAAGCTATAAGAAGGGTCGCAGGAGCCCTACTAACTGGAGGAGGCGCTATTGGCGTTGGAATCGGCGTTGGTCTAATAACTGCAAAATACCTTGAAGGAATAGCTAGGCAGCCTGAACTTCAGCCTTACTTATTTACCCAGCTATTGATTGGTATGGGTCTTGTGGATGCGATCCCCATCGTATCTTTGGCAATAGGACTATTGTTCTTATTCACATAAAAATAAGTTCGGAGTTTTAAATGAATTTTAACGCCACATTATTCGGACAGCTCTTAGCTTTCGTGTTTTTTGTGTGGTTCACCATGCAGTACGTATGGCCATACATACTGGAAGCACTTGAAGAAAGAGAAAAGGAAATTTCTGACGGACTAGAGGCTGCCAGCAGAGGAAAGAGAGAGCTGGATGAAGCTAATCAGAGAAAAGCAGAGATTCTAGAGGAGGCAAAAAAAGAAGCGGCAGATCTTGTCAATCAAGCCAATGCCAGGGCCAGTCAACTAGTTGAAGATGCCAAGGCAACTGCTCATGAAGAGGCTGAGAGAATAAAGGTATCTGCTCAAAGCGACTTAGAGCAAGCCGCAAAGAGAACCAAAGAAGAGCTTAGGTCTGAGGTTGCAGCTCTAGCGGTGGCTGGTGCAGAAAAGATTTTAGGATCTGAAATAGATAAAGATAGAAATGCTCAGATCATAGATCAGATAGCCGAGGAGTTATAACCTTGAATTTTGAGACAATAGCAAGACCCTATGCCCAAGCGATCTACGATCACTCTGAAGGCTGGGAAGTTGATCTGGATCAGCTAGAACTTGCTTTGGGGACTCCAGAAGTTCAGCAGCTTATTGATTCTCCAAAACTTGCATATAAAGAAAAGACAGAAGTCTTTCTCTCCCTTTTTGAAGGCCAAATTCAAGACAAGACATCCAACCTCATTAAGGTATTGGGCGAATCAAAGAGAATATCTCTGATTCCTCAGATCTCAAAAGAATATAAAAAACTACTATCTGGAACAAAAGGCTCCAATGATGTGGTCGTAACCTCTGCTTTTGAGCTGACAGAAGAGCAGCTTAACAAAATTACCGCATCCCTTAAGGGCAGATACGGAGATTCTCTTAATCTAGAGCAGGTGGTAGATATCAGTTTAATAGGTGGTTTTTCAATCAAATGCGGTGACGAAGTCACAGATTACAGCATCAAAGGAAAACTTGAAAAGTTAAAAAATCAAATAAAGTAAAAAAATGGAAGAATTAAACCCATCAGAAATTAGTCAGGTTATTAAACAAAAGATTGATGCTCTAGACACTGCATCAACACCTAGCAATGAAGGCACCATCGTCTTCTTAGCTGACGGTATCGCAAGAATACACGGCCTAGGAGAGGTAATGAATGGTGAGCTCATAGAGTTTGACCATGGAATTATGGGAATGGCACTAAACCTCGAAGTAGATTCAGTTGGTGCTGTTATTCTTGGAGACTACAAGCTTCTGGCAGAAGGTGGATCTGCTAAATGTACAGGCAGAATTTTAGAAGTGCCCGTCGGAGAGGCTTTGATGGGAAGGGTAGTTGACGCACTGGGCAATCCTATTGACGGAAAGGGTGAGGTTCAGACTTCAGAGACATCTCCGGTTGAGAAAGTCGCTCCAGGTGTAATTTCTAGAAAATCGGTAGATCAGCCGGTTCAACTTGGGATCAAAGCGGTTGACAGTATGGTACCGATTGGTCGAGGACAGCGTGAGTTAATAATTGGTGACAGGCAAACTGGAAAAACAGCTATCGCCATCGATGCAATCATTAACCAAAAAGATACCGGAGTAAAATGTATATACGTTGCCATAGGCCAAAAGCAATCATCTATAGCTCAGGTTGTAAGAACATTGGAACAATATGGAGCCATGGAGAATACTATTGTGGTGGTCGCTGCTGCGGCTGATCCAGCTCCAATGCAGTATATAGCACCTTTTGCTGCATGCTCTATGGGTGAATACTTCAGAGACAGAGGAGAAGATGCCCTCATTATTTATGATGATTTGTCGAAGCAGGCAGTTGCTTACAGACAAATGTCTTTATTATTGAGAAGGCCTCCTGGAAGGGAAGCATATCCCGGTGACGTTTTCTATCTGCACTCCAGGCTTCTAGAA
>CACFJZ010000020.1 GCA_902566725.1 uncultured marine group I thaumarchaeote | reverse complement strand
TGTGTCAATTAATTGAATAGATTGGCTTAATGTAGATACATTACCAATTACATCAGTTGCAGTCCAAGTTACGATGGTCTCACCAAGTGGGAATACCTCTGGTGCGTCATTAGTGATTGAGATTACGCCAACTTCATCTGTAATTTCTGGAATATCAATGGATACAAGATTACGTTCATCTGATTTTGCTTCCACCATAATATTCTCCAATGGAGAGATTTTTGGCGGAATTGTGTCTTGGATTGTAACAGTTTGAGAAGCTATAGCCATATTTCCAGCACCATCTACTGCAGTCCAAATTATAGTGTTAATTCCTAAAGGAAATGATAAAGGGGCGTTATTAGAAAGTGAGTATATTCCACTTTCATCAGTTGCCAAAGCCTCTCCAATATTTACAATAGTTAGTGGGCCAGATGCTTCTACCAATACATCTTCAGGAACTAAGATTGTTGGTTTTTGGAAATCATTAGGTACAGGAGTTACAGGTGGAAAAAGAATAGATTCAGTAGATTCAGATTCTAAATTGGAATCTAGTTCATTAGTTTGAACTTCAACAATTGGAAGTTGTGTTAATGGAGTAACAAATTTTTGGACACGATGTCCTTGTGTATCAGTTACAAAAAGATATCCGTCATTGGAAATTGTAACATCTTTTGGGAATTTAAAATGACCATCAGCAGATCCCATTTGTCCAAATATAGATAATGGAACTCCAAATTCATTATAATGGATTATTCGGTTGTTTCTATAGTCAACAATGTAGAAATTTCCATCTTTATCAAATACTATTCCTTCAGGATAAATTGAATAACCTCCAATACTATCATTTAAGACTTGTTTAAAATTTCCTTCTAAATCAAAAATTATAATTTTATTTTGATTTGGATCAGTTACATAGATTTTATCAGAATGTATTGCAATATCAACAGGAGTTACAAAACTTCCACCACGTTTTCCACTTTGTCCAAAATGGGAAACATACTCACCATTAAAAGTAAATTTTTGAATTCGTGCATTTCCTGAGTCAACAACATAAACAAAAAGATCTTCAGAAATAGTTATTCCTCTAGGAGATTTGAAAGAACCATCATTATTTCCAAAAGCACCCCATTTTAAAATAAAGTTGCCGTCAAGATCAAATTTTTGAACATTATGATTTTTGTTATCTACAACAAATACAAATTCACCAGATACTGCTATTCCCATTGGATGGCCAAACTCTCCATTATCAGTTCCTCGCGTTCCCCATTCAGTTAGAAATTCTCCAGAAGAATCAAATTTTTGAACACGTGAATTTCCAAGATCAGTTACATAGACATTGTTTTCAGAATCAAATGCCAAATGTTGAGGACTAAGAAATGAACCAGGTTTTGAAATTCCAGCTTCACCCCAATCTAATTCAAAAGTATGAGTAGCTGCATCAACTGTACCCAGTTGTGTAACTCCAACTAGAGAGATAGTCAATACTACAAGTAGGATTATCTTCAGATGCATCTAAAAATTATCTAAAAATTTACTCAAGATCAACCGTGTGAGTATTTTTTACAATTCTTGTCAATAAACAGGGCAGGTTTTGTGCTCAGGACTAATGATTTTAAATACTAATTTGGTAAATTTTCTCAAAAGGGTTTGTTTACATCACGTGTGAATACGTAACTAGCAAGTCCAATCATTACTATACTAAATATGCCTAAAACAGCAATGCTAGTCATAGCAGATAAACTATCCACATATCCAGACATCATTTCTCTTACAAGAATTACCGTGTAACTAACTGGATTAAATGCAGCAACAGATGCAAGCCAATCAGGCATCAATTCAAGTGGAAATAATGCAGGACTAAGTAAGAATAATGGCATTCCTAGAAAATTAATTATCCCCCAGAAAGTTTCTTGGGATTTTGCAGCAGCTGCAACCATCACAGAGATGCCTGAAAAGCCAATAGAAAATAGAATCACAATTCCCATTATTGGTGCAATCATCCATAATTGCGGCATACTAACACCCAATGCTAACGCCATACCCAAGATCAAACTTGATTGGAAAGCTGCAATCATAGAGATTGCAAGCATTTTTCCTAATGCAATTGATGAACGAGAAATTGGAGAGGTCAATGCTTTATTCATAAAACCATAACGTCTATCCCACAGAGTATTCACACCACCAAAAATACTTGTGAAGATGGCAGTAAGGATTAGAACACCAGGTGCCATAAATTCGATATATTCACCATCAAACCCAACAGATTGGATTAGAGGTTGCGTTCCAGCAAAAATATTACCCATAACAACAATCCATATTGCAGGTTGAATTAGACGAATGATTACACCACTTTTTGATTTTCTGTAACGTTTCATCTCACGCCAAAAAATTGCATAAGTGTCAGAATGGATCATAGAGCTCTTCTCCTAGATTGATTGAATTCTTTTCTTTTATTGAATTTTCCATTTGTTTCATCACGTAGATTGTGTCCAGTATATGAGATGAAAACATCATCTAAAGTGGGTTTGTTTAGGACAAATGAGTCTATACTCGCTCCAATTTCAGATGATATTTGAAAAATTTTTGGTATTACTTGAGTCGAATTGGATGATTGAACAATCATATTTGTTTCATTAATTTTTACATCTTTAATTAGATCAAGTGTTTTTAATTTTTTAATAAATCGTTGTTTTTTGGTTTTATCAGGAGTAACTGAAAGTGTTATCATATCAGTTTCTAATTTATTTTTCATTGATTCTGGAGTATCAACTGCTTGAATTTTTCCATAGTCAATAATACCCACTCTATCACATAGACTATCTGCTTCTTCCATATAGTGTGTTGATACAAAGAGCGTCATTCCAAATTCTTTGTGTATTTTACGAATATACTCCCAAATTTTCCTTCGTGTTTGGATATCTAATCCCACAGTAGGTTCATCCAAAAACAAAACTTTTGGTCTATGAATTAAACCACATGCAATATCTAGTCTTTTTCTCATTCCACCTGAAAAGGTAATTGATGGTTCATCTTGTTTTTCTTTTAATTCAACCAAATCAATTACTTCGTCAATTCTTTTTGTAACTTGTTCCTTTGGAACTTGGCTTATTTTACACTGGAATTGTAGATTTTCACGTGCAGTGAGATATTCATCTATTCCAATTTCCTGTTGAACAAATCCAATATTTTTGCGAACCTGAGAAGGATTTGAAATGACATCATATCCATAGACAGAAGCATGACCAGATGTAGGTTTTAACAAAGTAGTTAGAATCATCATAGTAGTACTTTTGCCAGCACCGTTAGGTCCCAAAAATCCAAATATTTCACCTTCTTCAACGCTCAAGGAGATATTATCAACTGCGAGAGATTTTTTGAAACTTTTTGATAATGAATTAATCTCTATTGCATTCATAACTAAATTTTAGCATCATATTATAATTTACTTCCTAAGGGCCATTTCATATTTTAAATATTCTAGAAGAATAATCAATTCATGCAGGGAAATAAAATAATGTATTTGATGGGAGTGGGGGGGTCATGTGTGATTGCAATGTTTGCAGCATTTATGGCATTTAGATAGATATGACAATAATTAACAATTTAACATTCAAGGCAGTTCTAAAAACAATAGGAAGAAAATCAGGAAAAGAACATACCATATGGGCAAAAGCAGTTACCTATAACGATATGATTTACTTTTCAAGAAGAAATCCAAATAGTGATTGGTTAAAAAATGCAATAGTACATCCACAAGTCAAAGTAAAATTTGACGGAAAAGAATTTTCAGGAATAGCAAGACTAGTGGAAGAAGAAGAATTAGCAAAAAAGATTTCAAGTTTAAAATATACAGATGAGAATAGACAAAAAGAATCTCGAATTGTCTTAGAAGTCAAATTAAATGAAAATAATAATTAGACTATATGCACAACAGTCGATAAACCACGTCGGTCATATTCAACACCATCTTTCATTTCACTAACTATAACAGTGAATGAAACCACATCTCTTTGGGTGCATTGACTGACATCAAGTTTTAGATGAACATCTAAAACATCAAACTCATTTTCAGGAATATTAGTTTCATCAAAAAATGCTTTGCCGGTGGTCTCTATTCGAAATCTTTGAGATTGGTGATGGAAGCCTAATTTGGTTTTTCTTCCATCTCTTCCAACTGATTTTACATGTACATCAATAATACCTGGTTTTGCCATTGTGTATTCAGATTTTTTATTTACAAATACACCAATTTGGAAGGGTTTACCTGCTGTAGCCTCAGCCATTTTTTGAATTCCATCATTCATCACAACATCTACTGCTTTTATTGAAGTAGGAACTTTTGCAAGCCAAGTATTGGTTTTTTTTATAATTGCAGCAATTTCATTTCTTCTTTTTTTGTCTTCATCTTTATCAATCTCATTCCGATTTGAGTAAAAATCAACCCATTCCAAATAACTTCCAGAAATATCCTCAATGAAATCAATGCAGGTTCTTTTGTAGTCTGTAACATTATCGGTTCTCTCAGATTCATCACCTGTTCTCATACCATCATAATCCATAGGCATTGCCATGTGTAATGATAATATTGTGTATTTTTATTTCATACACCAATATTCGACCTATTTAATCACTAATGGATTAAATAATTGAGAATTGTGGTTTTCATATGTCTAAAAAAGTTGCAATAATGAGAGGAGATGGAATTGGACCTGAAATTGTTGATGCAATGACTGGAATCTTGAAAGAATGTAACTTACAAGCAGAGATGATATTTTGTGAAGCCGGTTCAGAACAATGGGAAAAAAATGGTGGAAAAGATGCATCATACATACCTGAATCAACCATGCAAACACTAGAAGAAGTTGATGCATGTTTCAAAGGACCAACCACTACCATACCAAAACCTGGAGCACCTAGAAGTGTTGCAGTTACATTAAGACAAAAATTTGAGTTATTTGCAAATATTAGACCGGTTAAAACTTTCAAAAGATTGACTCCAAACAGAGATGTAGATTTTGTGTGTTTTAGAGAAGCAACAGAGGGTTTGTACACAGGAGTTGAAACACAACTTAGTGATGATGCAGCAATTGCAATTAGAAAGATTTCGAGAAAAGGTTGTTCAAGATTTATGGAATCAGCTCTAGACTGGGCAAAACACTATGAAATAAACAAAGTTGTGGCAATTACAAAACGAAATATTTTGAAAAAAACAGATGGATTATTTTTTGAAGAGGTTGAAAAATCATTGAAACCATATCCAAATATGGAACTTGAGGAAATTTATATCGATAATATGGCACAACAATTAGTTATCAATCCAGAGCAGTTTAACAATTCAGTTCTTGTTAGTACTAATTTATTCATGGATATTATTTCAGAACTTGCATCTGGAATAGTTGGTTCTATAGGATTGATTTATTCTTCAAACATGGGCAAAGACTATGCAATGTTTGAGGCAGCACATGGAAGTGCACCATCATTCAAAGGACAAAATAAGGTAAACCCAACTGCCACAGTACTTGCAGGAGCATGGATGGCAGATTATCTAGGAGAAAAAGACATCAGAGACGCAATTTTTTCAGCAACTGATCAGGTAATCAATGAGGGCAAATATGTTACATTTGATATTGGCGGAGAGTCTACAACAACACAAATGTCAGAGAAAATTACAGAACTTGCAAAAGCTAATTTAAGAAAGTAAGTGTTTTACTTCCACAATAATTAATTCTTCATAAAATAATTTTTTCCTATCAATGATTTTTGCTTTAAAATTTTTTGAATGTACAAAATCAATTAATCCCATATAATCAGATAATGATGATGTAACAAATAGAAATTTTCCTTGTTTAGAAAGATGTGGCAGTGCTGAAGAGATAATTTTTTGTGGTATTTCCAGTCCGTCTTTTCCACCATCAGTTGCAACATCAATGATTTCATCAGTGGCAAGATATGGAAGGTTGCATATTATAACATCAAAATCTAAATTTAATGCATCAGCAGAATTACAGCATATTACATTTTGAGTTTTGAAATTTTGTTCAACAAGAGTGTTAAAACTAATATCAGTTCCAACTACCAAACGAAAAGTTGATTTTAAAATATCAGTTAGATAACCAGAGCCACAACCAATATCAAGAGCAGAATCACCACTTAGACCCTCCAAATGATCCGCAAGAAAAAAGGTATCTTCAGCAGGAAGATATTGTTCAGATTTTTTTAATGTTTTTTGCAAATTTGATGATTTCATAATTATTCATTTCCTCAAGTCTCTCATTAGACTCTATTTCTAATCCTAATTTTTTACCTATATTTTGAAGTTTTTTCCTTCTAAATGAGAACATGAGATTTACAGATTGAATAATTTCCTTTGAAAGAGTTGTTTTTCTAACAAAAGACATTATCGAAGAATTAATTTTGGGTTGAGGGGTAAAGTTTTCTTTTCCAATAGTTTTGAGAATTTTCATTTCAAATCCAGTTTGCGCAAGAACAGATATTGCTTTTCTATCATGTTTGTTGGCAAGTAATTTGTTTGCAAAATCATGTTGAACCATTACTATTCCATGGGAAAAATCATTCATTAGCATCCATTGGATAGCTTTCTTACTCTCAGAATAGGGTAAATTTGAGACAAAAATATCAAATTTTTGATTTTGTTTGAAACCATCACCATGAATGATTTTGAGATTTTTTAGATTTGAAAATTTTTGTAGACATTCTTCATATAATCTAAAATCTTTTTCAGCAGATATCACATTTTTTGATTGTTCACATAGAAAAGGTGTGAGTATTCCTTTCCCAATTCCAATTTCATATACAATGTCATTTTTCGATATATTTGCAGAATTTACAATAAACTTTGCAATTGATTTTGAATTTAGAAAATTCTGTCCTAATTGCTTTCTAATATTCATTTTTTGACAAATAATCTGAATTGCGTTTCACCAGAAATTTCTTCAATTATTCTTTTTGATAAATGATTAACTGGATCTTTTACTCCTGCACGTGATTCAAGATCATCATAATTTTCAAATTTCTTTTTATTAATTTCATCGATAATTAATTTTAGATACGTTTTGCCAATTCCAGGAATTAATTCCAGAGAATGTTTTCGAGGAGTTAGTGGTTGTGCATTATTAATATAATTTACAAATCGTGATTCATTGTTTTTAACAATAGTTGATACTACATTATTCAGTTCAGTTTGTGCAGAATCAGATATTTGTTCAAAATCAAGTTTACCCAAAACAGATTGAACTTTAGTACGCCCCTCTTTACCAATGTAAATTTTTTCTCCGATTTCAAATTCCGATTCATCCAACCCAAGTATTTCTAGTAAGGTGAGACGTTCTTCTCCCAATGCAGTTACAATTATTCCTTCTCTACCTCTAACAGTTTTTGACCTTCCTCTTGTAGAAAAGTCTAGGACATATGCATATTCTTCATATTTGCGTGACTGGGTAGTTCCCCTTTCCAAAAAAATCACCTAATTATCTAGCTATTGTCCTTGATTATTTTGAGAATTTTTTCTAAAGTTTCAGTTAGAATTAATTTTTTCCATCCAAATGTAAAAGAACGTAATTCAGACATTGTTTGCGGACAAATGTTGATTAGTTCAACTGCTTCTTCTTCAGTAATATCACACTCTTTGACTAATTGTTGTTTCATTTTTTTTGCCGAGTCAGATTCCAATGTTGAAACTTTTGATACATAATCAAATGTCCATCTTTGGATTTGATCCATAGTCTCAGGATCTTGGTTTTTTAACAATTCTTTTACTTCAGAGAGCGAAACAGCTTGTTTCTTTTTTACTTCTTCCATTTTATACACCGAATGGTTTGATATGGTCTAATCTAGTGATTAAAGTTTTTGATTTTTCACCTAGTTTTACATCCAGAATTACATGTCTTCTTCCAACTTCAGTAACAAGTCCCACTTTTCCGTGATAACGTCTGTGTGGGAGTCCTTTATGTTGTGAAGAATCGATTTGAACTAGGGCTCTATCACCAACACTGTATTCTCTGAGCAAGAAAGATACTCCACGAGGACCTTTCTTTGTCATTACGGATCTAGATTTGTGTTTAAATCCATGAGAACGACCAGATGTCTTTTTAGTTGCCATATTAAAAAAATCACTAGTTTGCCCTTATTTTAAGACTAGTATGGATTAGGCACGAAATTGTATGGATAAAATGAAAAGAGGAGGAATTGAGACTATTCTAAATCAGCAGATTCAGAATCTAATGGTTCTGCGCTTACATCAGGAGTTTCTGGAACTTCTTCTTTAGGCTCAGAATCTAGTGGTTCTGCGCTTACATCAGGAGTTTCTGGAACTTCTTCTTTAGGCTCAGACTTTTTCGTAGTCTTCTTTTTCTTCGTTTCAGAGTCTGGGTCGATTACACCGGCTTCACCAAGTGCAAATATAACGTCCATCTCAGGATGATGAGGACTGTCAACCATTCTTGCAATTCTCTTTTTACCTGATTTTTTCAAGTAAACACGATATGTACTTGTGTGTGCAACTACGTTTCCACCAACAGGTTTTGTTGGGTCACCAAAGAATTGGTCAGGAGAAGACATGACCTGGTTTGTTGCAATTGCAGCAATATTGTACGTTTCAGCTAGTCTTACTAACAAATGAACAAATTTGTTCAATTTTTGCTGACGTGTTGCAAGAGTACCTCTTCCAAGGTATTCGGATCTAAATAGACCGACTGCAGAGTCTGCTACGACTAATTTGATATTGTGTTCTTTGATTAGAGTACTGGCTTCTTCAAGAATAAGTATTTGATGAGAGCTGTTGTAAGCTCTTGCAACAACAATGTTGTCAAGTACTTTCTCAGGATCCATTCCATTTGCTTGTGCAATTGAAACAATTCTTTCAGGTCTGAATGTATTTTCACTATCAATGTATAATACACCACCTTCAAGACCACCTTCTTCTTTGGATTTTTGGACTTGCACACACATTGTGTGACAGAATTGTGTTTTACCACATCCAAATTCTCCATAAATTTCAGTTAATGCTTGAGTTTCGATACCACCAGCAAATAGTGTATCTAGAGCCTCAGTTGCAGTGGTAATCTTACCAATGGACTGTCTCTTTTTATATAACTCGTTTGCACTAACAAAATCCTTCTGAATTAATCCACCTTCAACTAAACCTTCTCTTGCTTTTTCAACAAGCTTACCTGCAGTTTCAATATCCATACTTGTTAGTTCAGATATTTCTACAGGACCACGAACTACTAAATCCATTATATTATGAATTCCAGCATCGTTGAGTTTTCTAGTTGTTACAGGACCAACTCCGGCCAGACTTTCTAAGGTTATCTCTTCAGTCATACTTTAAAGTACGGTACCAGTACTTTATAACCATTTTGTTTTATAATTTTTAGATTGAATATCAATAAAATGAATCCTAGTTACGTCGTCTTCTTTTTGCACTAGCTTTGTTTTGACCAGGCATTTTTCCACCATGGCCTAGAGTAGCCAAGACAAATCTTTTTCTAAAGTTGCTTTTATTTCGGAGTTTGGAGTTAGTACCTACGATCTTTCTTCCCTCTACTTTAGGAGTTTGACCTCTAACTTTGCCTGCTTTTGTAAGCGAACCGTGTGTTGCCATGATATAACGCTAGAAATTAGGAATTTATGTATTTGGAAACTACCAATATTCAGCCTTAATTTTCTCGATTACACGTTCGTGTTCGCGGCCTTTTCTTCTGGCATATCTTTCCATGGCGCCGAGTGGGACACCACCTAGGGAACGTGCAATTCCATTAAAGGCCATTGCCTTTATCTTTCCTGCGCTGCCGTGTTTTCCAGTCTTGGTCATGAATTTTTGAATTCCATATTTGAAATTGTGTTGCCAAGTTTTGTACATTACACCTAATTGGGTTGGATCATTATCCTGACCCATATCATAAAATTCGGATTTTTCTAAGAGACCAATTGGAACAAAGGTTAATGGCGTTGCAGTAAACATTGCCTCAGGCTGTTCTCGTTCTAACTCACTAATCAATCGAATAGTTTCCCAACCATCTTCAGGTTGTTCGTCATTGTCTAATCCCATGATTAGAGTAAATGCAGGAATCCAGTAATTCTCATTAAGAGTTTTGACACCCTCTTTTACTACCCAGTGCCATTCATCAGGACTGTATGGTGCTAATTTTCTATCAGCATATTTTTCAATTAGTCTTGTACTTCCAGTTTCAAATCCACATTGAATTCCAGTAAGATTATCAGGACCAGCATTGATTATTTTAGAAAGGTTTGGAACTAATTTTTCATCAGCAATTGCACCAGAAAGGGTTCCGTGTGTTGGGTTTGTGTGTTTGATACCAGTAGACATTACTGCTTTAAACAAATCTTCTAATGCATCACGATTTGGTTCCATATTTTTTGCAGTTTTGATATCCATTCCATAAACAAAGATATCATCACTGTGAAGCCATGCTCTATCTAATCCTGTTTTTTTGATATTGACCTCAATTTCTTTTTTAACTTTTTCAGGAGAATAATATCTTAAAGAACGAAGAGTGACATCACAAAACTTACAACCTCTTCCACAACCACGCATCACTTCAACCATTCCGTGCATGCTTGGTTCAACAATTTCAGGAATTTCATCTAGTTCTGGTCTATCCCAGAAGTTGACAAATCGTCCATGCATTGTTTTATCACCACGTTTGAATTCTTTGATATCAACTTTGAAGTCTTTTCTTTTTCTAAATGGGTCCATGTTTTCAAATTGACCGTCAATCAAATAATTAAAGAAGCGACCAGCATGTCCATCAATCTCAGGAGCAATTCCACCCATCTCTCCTTCTAAAATTGCATATAATCCATATTCTTCAATTTTTTCTGGAGCATAGTTGTATTGCCATGTACCTGATGCACCTGCAATAACTTTTGCATGACTGCCATTCTTCTTCTTGGCTGCATTAATTCGTCTATGTAATTCTGCATTATAGTATTCATCATAAGAAGTCTGTTTTCGACCAAACGTGAAAGTCATTGTTACAGGTCCCATGCCAAGCGGGTCCATTTCATATGTTCCAACTACTTCAGTTTCTGGACCAATGAATTTTTCAATATGATTTGGATGTGCAACAACTACATCACTTCTTGCAAATCCATCTCGTAACAATCCTGCCTCAACTTTTCGTAATCCGTATGGAGCAAATTTTGCAACTCCGTTAATATCAGGAGACCAATTACAGATGAAGTCAAATAAGACTTTTGGAGTAACTTGATTTTTTAATATTTTATACCAAAAGCTGTTTTTGTCACGATGAGGATCAATTGCAGGAGCACATCCAAAGAAAGTTGCTAAAGAAATTCCCCTATAAGGAGACATCAAAGTTCTATCAGCAGTGAGAACTATTTTTGGACTTGCCATTTGTACCTACTCGGCTTGAAAAATCATTTATTTTAAACCTTGCTGGAATTCTAGGTTCAGAAATCTTCCAATATGCCAGATTTAGTTCGATGAGAATGACCAAATTCAGATTTTTGAGACAAATGTTCACCATCAAAGACTGTTCCATCTCTACAAGCAAGATCATCATTTACACAACAGCTTCCACATATTCCAACACCACATTTCATCATTCTTTCTAAACTTGCTTGGACAAATATCCCCTTTTTGTTAGCCATTTGGACAGTTTTGTACATCATTAATTCAGGACCACATGTGTAGATTGCATCATATGTATTTTTTTCTAAGAGTTGTTCCAAGACATCAGTGACGTATCCTTTTTCACCATAACTACCATCTTCAGTAACAACAATAATTTCGTGGTTATTTTTTTCCAAGAGTTTTTTTGCGGTTTCTTCAAAAAAGACTTCATTTTTTGTTTGGGAACCCATCAAGACAGTTATGTTATTTGAGGGATTTGAGAATTTTATGAGTCGCATTAATGGAACTAAGCCGGTTCCACCACCAATGAGCAATATTTTTCCATCTTTAATCTCATAGGAATTTCCATATGGACCTCTAACGCCAATTTGTTGACCCTCTGATAAATTATACAATGCAGTAGAAGATTCTCCACGTTTTCTTACAGTTAATGCCGCTTGATCAGAAGTTTCAGAAACCATAACACTCATTGGTAATTCATTTACACCAGGAATCCAAACCATTGCAAATTGTCCAGGAGAAACATTGGCAAGGACAGAGTCATTGAAGTATAATGTTCTTACCGTAGGAGTTTCATCTACAATTTTTTCAATTACACAAATGTGTGGATGATTATTGTCTCTTTGCTCTTCCAACCATTTCACCTATTGTTTTGTAGTTTTTCTTTTCCATATAATTTTGAATTCCAGAATTAATTTCTCCAAAAGTTTCAACCCAATGATCACCCATGACACTACCAAATTGAACTGCAGAGGAACCTGCCAAGATGAATTCAACAGCATCTTCCCAATTAGAGATTCCACCACATCCCATTATAGGAATGTCAAATTTGGAGGATATTTCATATACACATCTTAATGCAATGGGTTTAATCGGAGTACCAGATAATCCACCAATTTTATTACTTAAGATTGGCATTTGTGTTTCAACATCAATTGCCATTGCTCTAACGGTATTAATTGCAGTAATAGCATCAACACCACCAGATACTGCTGCATCTACAGTATCGAGATAATTAGATTTTCCAAGTCCTACTTTAGCAAGAATTGGAACATTTGTAATAGATTTGATTTTTTTAATAATTTTTGATACCAATTCGGTATCATCTCCAACCTCCAATCCTACTTTGGCAACATGCGGACATGATAGATTTAGTTCATATGCAGTAACATTACAATTTTCAAATTTTTTGATCATATATTCAAAATCATCTTCTACAGAACCAACTAGACTTACAATGATTGGGACATTCTTGTTTGATTCAATCATTTTTGCAAAAGTTTCAGCACCGGGATTTGAAAGTCCAACAGCATTAATCCAACCACCTCCCTTTACACTAAAGATGGTCGGGTTTGGATAGCCCTCCCACGGTTCCTTACTAAGTGATTTTGTAACAACAGCACCAGCGCCAGCATTATGCAAACGTTTGAAGACATCAAGAGAAATTCCAAGAATTCCAGAGGCTAAGACTGTTGGGCGTTCTAATTTTAGTGAACCAAGAGTAGTTTCCAGACTGGAGTCCATCTGAAGAAGATTATTGGAAATGGCTTATAACAGTTGATTTGAGATATGTAGATTTTTTAATGAGGATTTGATTGGTATGATATTATGTTATCAGTCATACTTACTGAATTAGGAATTGCTGTCTTTGAAGAAGAAAAATGTATCAAAACATTTCCATTTTCAGAACCAGCAGAAGATTACGTATTTGTAAAGAAAGGTAAATCCAGACTAAGTGAATTGACTAGATTTCTGCAAGAAAAAGACATCGATGTTCTTGTAAATGATTTAGGATTACAAGATCATCTCAAGAAAAAATCTATAGAATCACAATTAATGAACGAAGTCAAATTAGAAGATATTCAATTAACTAAACCACAGATTTTAGTTGATGCAAGTTTAGCAGAAAGTCATGATGATGCAATTCAGAAATTAAGAGAATTTGCAATTAATTTATCATCATCAAAAGTAACAGAAGTTTCATCTAGTCCAGATCTACATATTGTTCAAAGTATCAATACACTGGATGATACTGATAAAATAATCAATGGAATGAGTTCAAGATTAAGAGAATGGTATGGATTACATTTTCCTGAACTAGACAATATTATAGATAGTATTAACGGATATGCACAAATTGTTGTTGCAGGGAAAAGGGAGAATATTACAGATGACGTATTTGTGAATGCAGGATTTCCAGACTCCAAGGTACAAATGCTATCGCTTGTAAAAGAGAAGAGTAGAGGAGGAGATATTACAGAAAAAAATCTTCAGATTGTACAAAATCTTGCTAAGAATATTTTAGAATTATTTGATTTAAGAAATGAATTAGAAAAACAAGTGGATGAACAAATGAGCGATATTGCTCCAAACCTTTCTGCAGTTTTAGGTACAACAGTTGGTGCAAGAATTTTAGCAAAAGCAGGAAGTTTGCAAAAAATGGCAACAATGCCTGCAAGTACAATTCAAGTTTTAGGAGCAGAAAAAGCATTATTCCGTGCACTAAAGACAGGTTCTAATCCACCAAAACATGGATTACTTTTCCAACATGCAGTTGTCCATGCAGCCCCAAGATGGCAGAGAGGAAAAATTGCAAGAGCCATAGCAGCAAAAGCGGCAATAGCTTCAAGAGTAGATGTTCATGGAGGTGGATTAAACAGCACATTACTAGACAAATTAAATATCAGAGTCAAGGAAATCGAAGAAAAATATTCTAAACCAGTGAAAAAACCTCAACCACAAGGACAACAAAGAGGAAATTTCCATAAGAGCAAAGAATCTAAGCAAAAGAGAAGAGCTGATAGATTCAAGAACAGAAAGCGAAAGAATTTTGGAAGAAGATAGAGACTATTTTTGGTTTGAACTAGATGGAGAGAAAAAGCTCTTTACTGAAAACCTTTCTCCAGGAAAACAGGTTTACAAAGAAAAATTACTCAATAAAAAAGGCATAGAATATAGAAATTGGGAACCATTTAGAAGTAAATTGGCGGCATGTATAATGAATAGATTAGAAGAATTTCCATTCAGAGAAAAATCAAGTGTTTTGTATTTAGGAGTGTCTACAGGAACAACAATTAGCCATATTTCAGACATAGTAGGTCCAAAAGGAATGATTTTTGGAGTTGAGCATTCAAGTAGAGTTGCAAGAGATTTTCTTGACAGAGTTGCAGTTTACAGAAAAAATATTGTGCCAATAATTCAAGATGCAAAGAAACCTGAGGAGTATTTTTCAGTGTTCAGTAAAGTTGATGTAGTTTATGTAGATATTGCACAACCCGATCAAACAAAAATTGCTATTGCAAATTGTAAAATGTATCTTAAAAAAAAAGGGATCTTGTTTTTAGTAATTAAGACAAGAAGTATAGATGTAACAAAAGAACCAAACAGAATAATTGATGAAGAGATACAAAAACTACAAACTAATTTTGAGATTCTTCAAAGAATTGATTTAAAACCATTTGATAAAGATCATGCAATGATCATTGCAAGATCAATTGACTGAACCAATTATTTTTTGTACAGGTTTCCAACTTTTACGTATTGATGATGGAAGTGGTTTTTTTGAAGAAACAATTTTTTTAACATAGTTAACACTTTTTTTATCTGAAGGATATCCACTTCCAAGATTTGAAATCTTGTTTAGGCGATTTATGGAACGATCTCGTGACACTTTGGCTATAATTGAAGCAGCTGAAACTACAACAAATCTGGAATCAGCATAATGATAGGATTTTACCTTTGATTTTCCAGATAAATCAGATATTTCACGACCAAATCTACTAGCATTTACATCGCATGAATCAACATATGATAATTGTGGTTTTAGATTTCTTATTACCTCAGCCATTTTTTTGGCTTCCAAATGATTCAGATTGTGTTCAAAAACGAATTTGTCAATAGTTTTTGGAGGAATTCGAACAACATGATAATCATCAACAATTTTTATGATTTCTTTGTAAAGTTGTTCACGTTTTTTTGGAGATAGTTTTTTTGAATCACGGACACCAAGTTTGCGTAATTTACTGATATTTTTCTTATCGATACTAATTCCTGCTATAACCAGAGGTCCAATCATAGAACCTCTTCCTGCATCATCAACACCGCATATTTTCACAAATTTTGACTTGTATACACGTATTAGAATATAGGGGATTTACTTTCATAGACGACAAGAATGAATGAAGAGATTACAGAGATAATGGAAGGTAGTACAAAGTTGTTAGTTCCAAAAGGTTCCATGACAGAAAGAGTTCCTCCAAAAGAACCGGCATTTTTCAATCCAAGAGCAAGTTTGAGTAGGGATCTATCAATAATTGCATGTTCCGCGTTTTGGAAAAGTTTTGAGTTTCCAAAAATTTTCTTTGATGGACTATCAGGATTAGGAGCAAGAGGACTCAGAGTTGCAAATGAAGTAAAAGGTACTGAGAAAGTAATCATAAATGATGTGAATGCAGATGCGCTTGAAATTGCATCAGAATCAGCAAAAATAAACAATTTAGAAAATTTTGAAATTTCCGAAGATGAGACATGTAGATTTCTTAGTTCACATTCCAAAAAGAATTCAAGAGCATCAATTGTAGATATAGATCCATTTGGTTCACCATCCAGATACATTGATTGTGCAATTAGAGCTACAATGCATGGAGGCATGTTAGCATTAACTGCAACAGATTTACAAGTATTACACGGATTATTCAATAAAGCTGCAAAGAGAAGATATTATGGAACTCCAATAAAGACCGAGTTTAGTAATGAAATTGCTATTAGATTGATTATAGGATGCGTAAGTTTTGTTGCAGGTAGATTAGATATTTCATTTCAGCCATTGTTTGTTGACCATGATATGCATTATTACAGAACATATCTAAGAATTCTAAATACCCCAGATCAGGAAGAAAATATTGGATACATCATGTTTTGCCGAAAGTGTAAAGACCGCTATTCAGATACTTCAAGAAAGACAAAATGTCGAAAGTGTAATCATGAAACAGAAATTGCAGGACCACTGTGGATAGGAAAATTATTTGAAAAAGAATTTGTAGCAAAAATGAAAGATGTTAAGAAAGATCTTCTCGTACACAAAAGATGTGACAAAATTCTTGATAGATCAGAAGTAGAGGCAGAATTACCAGCAACATATTATACACTAGACGAAATCGCATCAAAGATGAATTCTGCACCACTAAAACTGAGTAATGCAATTAGTAGACTAGAATCAAATGGATACAAAGCATCAATGACATCATTGAATCCATCAGGATTTAGAACTGATTGTGAGATTGATGAGATTATTCGGATTTTTCAGAGTTGAGAAATCCCATACAGATACAGTATAATTCACTACTTGGTTTTCTACTAGCTTTAGGTTTTGTTAATTTAGTTTTGATGAATTTTTTCTTGATAAATTCATAGAATTCTGCAGAAAATTCACCATCAAATACCTTAAACAAGGCATTACCTTTGTTTACTAACGTCTTTTCCATTAATTTTTCTGCTGTATAATTAAGAGATATTTGTGCAGCATGATCTACAGACCAATTTCCAGACACATTTGGCGATAAATCACAAATTACAGCATCAACTTTTCGATTGAAGAAAGACATGATTTGTTCTAGTATATCTGGATCCTCAATGTCACCACGTATAATCTCAACTCCAGGAATTTCTTCAACAAAAGATAAATCAATTCCTAAAATTTTTCCTTGATTTCCTGCAATTTTATGAGCAACCTGAGACCATCCACCAGGAGCACATCCCAGATCAAGGACGTAAGAACCAGGACCTATAATTCTATAGGATTTGTTTATCTCTTTTAGTTTGTAGGATGCTCTACTTCGATAACCCTGTTCATGAGCAAGTCGTCTATAATGATCTTTCTTCGCATCAATTAATTTCATTTCTTCTTCTTAGAAAATTCTACAGTCACCCAATCTTCAATTAATTGACAATGAAGTGGACTTGGTTCAGGATAAGCATTTTCAGGATCACATTTTTGTTCAACAGGACATGTTAAACATGGAGAATTAACTAGAGATTCTAGTTTAATCGGTGCTTGTTCAATAATTAATTTGTATGTCCATCTACCTTTTTGTAATATTTTTTCTCTAGATATTAATCCCCGTCGTTCTAATCTTAGTGCGAGTCTAGAACCATCTCTACTGTTGAGTTTCAATTTTTTCCATAAATCACTTTGTAACATTCCTTTTTCTTCAAAATCTGCAATTATTTCACATACCTTGTTAGTTAGTTTATCCATATCCATCTTCTCAATCTGGAAGTTTCGTATTTGCTCATCAGAAAATTGCTCTTCTAATTCATCTTCAGGAGTTCGTTTTGCTGCTTCTTCTTTAGCTCTTGCTTCAGCTTCAGCCTTTTCTTTTGCA
>CACFJZ010000019.1 GCA_902566725.1 uncultured marine group I thaumarchaeote | reverse complement strand
CTACTTGAATTACAGCAAAATTACATTGAATAAACAAAAAAATGCTGTTTTCATAATTGCTGAAGCAGGTTCAAATTGGAAATGTGGTTCATATGAAGAAGATATTGAATGTGCTAAAAAATTAATTGATGTTGCATCAAAATCTGGTTGCGATGCAGTAAAATTTCAAACTTTCCGACCTGAATCATTATATGTAAAAAATGCAGGTTCTAGTGACTATCTTTCTGAACAAGGAATGAGCTCTGAAATTAATGAAATTTTTGAAAATTTAACAATGCCATATGAAATGATACCTGACTTAGCATCTCATTGTTCTAAAAAAAATATCAAGTTTATGTCTACACCATTTTCTGTACAGGATGCACAACAAGTTGATCCATATGTTGAAATTCATAAAGTTGCATCATATGAAAACAATCATGTAAGACTACTGGAGTATCTTGCAGAAACAAACAAACCAACATTTGTTTCAACTGGAGCCACTACCTATGACGAAATCAACTTTCTAATTGATATTTTTAAAAATTCTGATTCGCTACGACTCATGCAATGTACATCAAAGTACCCATGTCCTGTAGAAGACTTGAATCTGTCAGTAATATCACATCTAAACAAAAAATATGGACTGCCTGTTGGATTATCAGATCATAGCCTAGATCCAATCGTTGCACCTGTGATGGCTGTTGCATATGGTGCTGTTGCGATTGAAAAACATTTTACATTAAATAAGAACTCTCCTGGACCAGATCATTCATTTGCATTAGATCCTAATGAATTAAATCTGATGGTTCAATCAATTCGAAATGCTGAACTTTCTTCTGGTTCAGAAGCTAAAGAAGTATTAAAAATTGAAAAAGAATTAAGAATATTTGCAAAAAGATCTATTCAAGCAACTAGAAAAATCTCAAGAAATGAAGAATTAGTTGAAGGTAAAAATTTTGATGTTCTTAGACCTGGAAAGAAGTCTCGAGGTCTGGAACCTCGATTTCTTAATTCGCTAATTGGAAAAAAATCTAACATGGATGTTGAAGATGGAGAGGGAATTACTGATTATTCTTGAGCAAAATAATTATTGATTCAAAAATTTTAGGTTATGAATGAAAGATGATTGCTGCAATTATACAAGCCCGATTGAATTCAAGTCGATTAAAAGGGAAAACACTGTTAAAAATACAAGATAAGAATCTACTACAACATCTATTCTCTCAACTTTCATACTCCACACAAATTGACAGAAAAATCATTGCAACTACAATTGACAAAATGGATAATGAAATTGAAGAATTTGCTAAATCGGAAAATATTACTTGTTTTAGGGGTGATTCACTTGATGTTTTAGATAGATATTATCAATGTGCAAAATTTTTTAATCTTGAGACAATTGTCAGGATAAGTGGTGATGCACCATTAATCGATCCTTCTATAGTAGATAAAACAATCCAACTTTTTAAAAAATCAGATTTTGAATATGTAAATAATTTTAATAAAAATAGATTTCCAGTAGGCACTGAAGTTGAAGTTTTTTCATTTTCTACCCTTGAAAAAGTTTGGTTAAATGCAACAAAACATTCAGAACGAGAACATGTCACATCTTACATTTATAACAATCCTGAAAAATTTTCTATCGGATATCTAGAAAATACGACAAACAACTCAAATCTACATTGGTCTGTTGATAGAATTGAAGATCTGGAATTTGTTGGCCAAATTTTTAAAAATATAAAAAAAAGGCCAATTCTATTGGATGACATTCTAAAATTATTGAAAGAGAAACCATTTTTACTTGATATTAATAAAAACATTGATCCACATGAAGGTTACAAAAAATCTTTACTCGATGATCACAAATAGATAGAATAGAAAGGTTGAAAAGTATTAAGAAAATAAGACCGTAGAGAACTTTTGGAAAAGAAACCTAAGATAATCTTTTGGCTTAATGCAGATTTTTCAAATTTCGCTATTGCATACTTTTTACAAAAAAAAATTAATGCAGAGTTTTATGCAATTATAGATATTACAAAAAAACCAAAAAAATTTTTTGAACAACAAAAAATTGTAAAATTTGAGAAAGTATGGTATTTTCATGATCATATTGATCCTTCTTACAACGTAACTAATATGGAATTTTTGAGTAATTATGAAAAAAAATATGATCTAGATTTATGGAAAAATATAATTAATGAAAGAATTTTTTATAATTTTTTTGATTATTATAAATTTTCTAAATCTGAATTATTATCGATTTCTGAACAATCTCTAAAATTATTTGAGAAGGTTTTGGATGATGTTAAGCCTGATTTTCTTATAGCACAAGCCCCATGGCTTTTTCACTCTGAGTTGTTTTATGAATTGGCTATGAAAAAAAATACCAGATGTTTGTTACTTAGTTTGCCAAAAATTGCAGGTAAATGTATGGTTTCTCAACAAGTTACAAAAATTGATGATATTGATAATTTAGTGAAAATGCAAGTTACAAGAAATAGAACGGATGAGGAAATAAGCTCTTATCTGTACAAAAAAAGGCCAGATAAAATAATACGCGAATATGTCAAAAGTAATTTCAATTCCTATAATTCACTTTTTAATACATTCTTGAAATATCTACTATCATCAAATTCTAATTCTAATTCACATTATACCTATTATGGAAGAACAAAATTTAATGTGATTTCCAAAACAATCAGTTTATTTTTTAAGAAAAAATTAAGAGAAAATTTTATGAGAAATAATCTATCATTTAAAACCACGAATTTAGGGCAATTTGTTTATTTTCCACTGTCTGTTGATATGGAAAGAAATCTTCTCATTGACACACCATTTTATACTAACCAAATTGAAATGATTCGAATTATTGCCAAGTCTTTACCGATAAACTATAGACTGATTGTCAGAGAACATCCAGCGCAAGAATTACGAGAATGGCGGAGCATATCAGACTATAAGAAAATCTTAACGATTCCAAACGTAACACTAGTGCATCCAAATGCCGCAGGTCAGGATTTACTAAAAAACGCATCATTGGTAATCTCATCAACTGGTGCATCCGCACTAGAAGCAAGTTTTTCCAGAATACCATCAATTATTTTTGGAAACGTGTATTATTCATTTCTTCCATCAGTACATAAAATTACAAAACTCGAAGATTTTCCATCTTTAATTAAGACTGCTCTAAAAGCTAAAATCGAAATGTCTGATCTTAATCGTTTCATTGATATCGCAGAAAAAACTTTTGTTGAGTTTCCTGCTTTTGAATTTGAGGCAGAATTCAATTCAAGATTTTATCATGGCGGCAATTTGCTTGATGCAGAAATAAACGAAGATAATTTACTAGATTTTTTAAATAAAAATGAGAATATTTTTCAGGATCTGGTTAATACACACGTAGAAAAAATCCAACATTATTACGTACAGAAACGATAGAATTATTTTTAATAAAACATCCTATCAGTGTCTTCCACTTAATGATTTTGACATAGCATCATCGGTAGAACCAAATGGAATGACGCATATAGTTACGAGATCAAAGCAAATTTTTAACGTATTAGGTAAATCAGAAAAAACAGTTCTTGATTGTGAATTGAAAAATCGTAAGAAGTTTAGAGACTATTAAGAAATTTTTTGTGAAGATATTACTAATTCAGAAAATTCTCTAAAAGCACCATCCCCACCATTCAATTTACAAACATAATTAGAGATTTTTTTGATTTCTTTCATTGCATTAAAAGGACAGGCAGAGAATCCTACAGATTTCATAATATCAAGATCATTAACATCATCTCCTACATATGCTACTTGATCATTTTTTAGATGATATTTTTTTAGGATTTTATTTAATAGAGATTTTTTATTTAAAATCCCAGAATACAATTCTAAAACTTTGATTTTTTTAGCACGTTTTTTTACAATTTTTGAATTTTCACGTGTCATCATAATAGTTTTAATTTTATATTTTAGTAACAATTCCATGCCCATTGCATCTTTTGTATTGAATTTTTTAAGAGATTCACCGTTTTCAGAATAATACATCCCACCATCAGTTAAAACACCATCAACATCTGTTATTACTAATTTAATTTTTTGTAGTTTTTGTTTTTGTTGATTCATCTAATCTTGAAATAATAATGGCTATAATAAACACTTTACATTTTGTTCATGAAGCCAATTTGTATTGTGCCAGCAAGAGGTGGTCCACCTGGAGCAAATACCAGTTGATTGGTATAGACATCCAAAGTACCCTCTATTCTTTTTTGAATTGTTCAAGATCATTTTCATAATCAACATCCACGTCATGTTCAATTTGGTAAAAATATGTATTCGTATTGTACATATTTTTATTTAAATTATTAATTTCACTAACTTCGAAAATACAAACAAAATGTCTCATTTCAAAACATTCTGGATAATCTTGTCGTCTGTACAAATCATGTGAAATGATTTGCTCTCCTTTACCATTATCTTTTTTTAAGAAGCAGAGATATGGATGGGTTTTTGGTTTTACACAACAAGTTAATGTTTTATAATCATTTTTTGAGTAAAACTCAAATATTTTTTCAACATCTGAATATTTCCTATTTGGTGAAGTTAAGTATAACATTATAATCGTAGTATTTTCTTTCATTTGAAATTTTTCAATAACATCTATCATTACATTTTTCATACTAGTTGTGTCATCGGACAACTTTTCTTCTCTTTTTAAGATTTTAACTCCTGAATTAGATAGTTTTTCTATTATAACCTCATCATTTGTGGTTACGATTACTTTTTCTCTAATTTCTTTTGGAATGTCATTGAGTGTGTATTCTAAAAGTTTTCTATTTTTATATGGTAAACCTTTAGAGTCTCTTCGTGCTGGAATGACAATAAATACATCATCTTTCTTCATTAATTCTAATTATTTTTATGATATTCAATCTTTACTGATTCTAGATATTTTTCCTTCTAATATGATATTTCACTCGTAATGTTTTAATTATAAGCAGCCAAATTTTCATATAATTGGAAAATAAACTTTATACTACAGATGAAAAGGTAAGATGGTTTGCATCTGAAGAAGATGTGAATGTCAAACTTGCATCAATTATCGGTGAAAAATTTCAAGATTATAGAAAAGATTGGGATGCTATTAATCGATTTGAACTTGAAACTGATTTTCCTATATTTCTACAACTTGAAACAAATCAAATCTGTAATCTTAAATGTCCTTCATGTCCGATAGGTCAAGAAGATGGTGATAAAAAATACATTTCTGATCAAAAAATGGGCTGGGATATGTATAAAAAAATAATTCTTGAAGGTGAAAAATATGGTTGCCCTTCTGTTGAACCTCAAGGTACAAACGAACCACTTTTAGATCCAAATCTAGAAGGATATATCAAATTTGCATCAGAGCATGGTTTTATAGATATTATGTTAAACACGAATGCAACATTACTCTCTGAACAACGTGCAAGAAAATTTCTGAAATCTGGAATTACACGAGTTCGTTTCAGTCTTGATGCTGCAACAAAAGAAACTTATGAAAAAGTTAGACTAGGTGGAAATTATGAAACAACTATGAAAAATATAGACAAATTTCTTGAAATAAAGAAGCAGGAAAAATTTGAGTTACCTGTAGTTGGTGTAAATTTCTGTAAAACAAAATTCAATGAACATGAAGAAGAATTATTTATTGATACGTGGAAAGATAAAGTAGATTTTATTGTAATTCAGGATTTTCAACCTCCTGATTTAACTAAAAATTATTCAGAATTTCTCACTTCATCAACATCTGTTTTCCGTGAAAAAATTAAAAATTCAGGATTTAATTGTCAACAGCCTTGGCAACGTGTTTTAATACGTAGTAATGGCGAAGTTTGTCCATGTTGCGCATTCTTTAGTGAAGAACTAAGTCTTGGAAATCTAAACGATCATAGCATTCATGAACTTTGGAATTCTAAAGAAATGCGTAATCTTAGAAATATTCACAAAACTGGTAATTGGAAAGAAAATGAATGGTGTAAAAAATGTATTAATCATATGGGTGGTGATTATGCCGACTCTCAACTAATTACAATTAAAACTCCATCAAAAAATTAATCCATCAATACCCAAATTCTTTTTGATCTTTTAAGCCATAATCGATATCAAAAAGATGAATAATTTTCTCTGATGTGGTATTATCTAATGGTCCTTGTTTTACTTGATTCATTATATTTTTTATATGATCTTTATTTTTTATCCCAAAAATTATTTTATCGATACTATTTTGTGAATAAAGAAATCTAATTGCCATATCTGATAAGTCTAATTCTGATATTTTTTTTATTTCTTTAATCCTTAAAATTAAAGATTCTAATCTCTTTCCTGTTAACCATCCTGATCTATGATCATCTTGAGGAAAAATTGTTTCATTAGTTATCCTACCAGATAATAAACCACTAGCCAAAGGTGAACGTGCCATCAAAACTCCTTTTGGTTTTGATCTCTTCAATGCATCTAATGCTAATATGTTGATATCTTCTTGTATTACATCAAATTCATCTAAATCTACAATTTTTTCATAATCAAAATTCTTTGCTTTACTTAATCCAATATTATTTATTATTCCATCATTTTTTAAATCTTGTAAAAAATCTAAAACTATTCTATAATCTTTAATTTCATCTCGTGGATTATGTAAAAATAATGTATTTACTGAATCTCTATCTAACCTATCGAGACTGTTTTGTAGTGATTTTTTAAAATCTTTTATGTCATAGCTCTTCTTTCCAAAAGGTAAATTACCAATTTTGGTATTGATCATCACACTTTTATCATTTCCAAATACTTTTCCTAGTTGAATTTCAATCTCACCATTACCATAATTCGGTGCAGTATCAAATTCATTTATTCCTAATTCTTGACAATATCTCAGGATATCTTGTACTGATTTTGAATCAACTTTTCCATAATCTCCACTAAGTGGCCATGTTCCAATTACAATTTTTGATTTCATTTCATTTCCGAACTTTTTAATTCATCTAGATTATCCAAACCCTTTCTAACAAGTTCCGTGAAATTCTTTTTATAGAAATTTAATGTTTCTTTGTCAATTGTTGAAGATTTTGTTACGGTGCGTAATTGATTATCAACATTATATTCATAATCATTGAAATCACCAATTTCTTTTGATTCTACCTGCAAATTTGTTCCTAAATATGGCGAATAAAATGCAACTGTAATATTATCTGGATCAAGAATTGAATTAAACCTAATAGTATCTAATATCATATCTTCGGTCTCATTTGGAAGACCAATTATGTTATATGCTGTTCTCTTGATATTTGCATCTTTTAATAAAGAAAATGCATTAATAATTTTCTCTTGTGCTGGAAACCGGTTTAGATTATTTTTCCTAAAATTTTCTGATGATACTTCTACTCCCATTCCAACTCCATCCACTTGCAATTTCTTTAACAATTCAATAGATGATGGATTAATTCCTTCTGGTCTTGTTTCAATGTATAAGTAAATTGGTAATTTTGCCTCATACATTAATTTAGATAATTCATCTAACATGTTTCTATCAATTGTTAAGAAATTAGTATCCTGACATCGAATTAATTCAATTCCAAATTTTTCATGCAAATTTTTAAATTCGGTAAAGATTCTCCGTGCACTTTTATTTCGCAGATAATTATCTGCATTTTTTATTGTACCTTGACTTGTAGTTTCATTAAATCCATAATATTGTTGAATTGTAGTCTCTACACAATATGAACATGCATAAACACATCCACGGGATAATTCATAATCTACTGATTTGATAACTTTTCCATTATATGCTCTTAAGAATATTTGATCATCAAATAATGAATAATCATATTCGGAAATTTCATCCATATCTGAAATAATTTTTTGTGGTTTGTTTATGATTAGTTTTTTATCTTTTAACCAAATCAAACCGTCTGTATCGTGATAGTCTATATCTTGTTCTAACTTGTCTGCTATTTCTGCTAAAACTACTTCTGATTCACCTCTAATAAAATAATCAATATTCGGAAATCGTTCCATCATGTTTTCTGGTTTTGCAGTTGGTTGTAGTCCTCCAGCTATTTTTTTTGCATTTGTTGTGATTTTTTCAATTAACATATTTCCATATTGAATATTCACATATTCTCCTTCTCCATGGATGTGTGAAGATAATGCAGACCAGAAGATGATGTCTGGTTTAAACTCGTCAATAACTTTCTGAAATTCTTGAAAAATATCCTTATCGTTAAACTTAATCTTTTTCTGATAGTCTGTTGGTTGATATTGTTGGTTTTCAGTATTAAATTCAATTTCATGTTCTGCCCAATTTTTATAAAATGTACAATCAAATAATTTCACATCATGATTATGTGATCTTAAAATCCCTATGTGACTTGGAATCCAAATTGATGTTATGCCCCTTCCCCATCTATTTGGTTGAACTAAAAGAATTTTTGACATGTATCCTAATTCTGAATTAATTATTTATAAATGCCGAAAGACTTCTACTATCCAATTTGAATAATTTATCACAAAACATTAAATCTTCTCTTTTCAAAACAAATTATTGGTTTTCATAATTGCAGAAATAGGAATTAATCATAATGGTGATATCGAAATCGCCAAAAAATTAATTCAGGAGGCTAAACTAGCAGGATGTGATGCTGTAAAATTTCAAAAACGAACTGTGGAACTAGCATATTCAAAAGAAATTTTGGACATGCCACGTGATAGCCCTTGGGGTAAAACAGTTCGTGAAGAAAAATTCCATCTGGAATTTCAAAAAATCAGAATACGATCAGATAGATGAATTTTGTATCAAACATAATATTGAATGGTTTGCTTCATCCTGGGATTTGGAAAGTCAAAAGTTTCTTCAACAATATGATCTTTCTCACAATAAAGTTGCATCTGCAATGATCACAAATTCTGAACTACTGGTATCTATTGCAAAAGAGAAAAAATCAACATTTATCTCAACAGGAATGAGTACTATGTCTGAGATTACTAATGCTGTTGATATATTTAGAAAATATGATTGTCCATTTGAATTAATGCATTCAAATAGTTCTTATCCGATGAAATATGAAGAAGCGAATTTGAATTGTATAAAAACACTGAAAGAAGAATTCAATTGCAATGTTGGCTATAGCGGTCATGAAGTTGGTGCGTCATTAGTATGTATTCCTGCCGTATTACTTGGTGCATCATCAATTGAACGTCATATTACTCTGGATAGGACAATGTACGGTTCGGATCATGCTGCATCGTTAGAACCTAGAGGACTAAATATTCTTGTCAGAGATATTAGATTATTAGATGATATTTTAGGTGATGGTGTAAAACGTGTATGGCCATCTGAACTTGCAAAAATGAAACGATTAAGAAAAACTGTACAAAATAATCCTTAAATAATAAATTCTAAATGAATTATTATGAAATCAAATTTCAAAAAATCAACATCAGAAAATTATAAAGAATTTGAAATAAAACAAGACGAAACTGATACAAAACCGTTAACTAAAGATGAATTTGAAAATTATATTCTTGATTCAGGCGCTAAAGGTTCTTTCATGATTTATCGTTCAGATAAAAAAGATGAAGAACTAGGTGTGGATGAATTATAACAACAGCATAAGATAAATTCAGATAAAAAATTCGTTACTTATGAATAACTTGACTAATAATGAACAAACTGAAAGTCAGGCATCTGCAGAAAACATCTTTCAAAAAATTCACTATGAATCTTATGATGACTGGATTGCAAATTTTGCATTAAATCTATCATACATCTGGAAAGAAAATTCTGCCAAAGAAATAAAAAATATTTTTAATCAAAAAAATGATAAATCTAGTGCAATTATTATTGGTAGAGGCCCATCAATAAAAAAACATAAGCATTTGGAAATGCTTGCTGAAAGTAACTATGATGGTTCTATACTAATTTGTGATGGTGCATTAATTAATACTCTAAAAGCAGGCGTGACTCCTGACAAATTTAAAAAATTTTTTGTTGTAAGTATTGAACCTTATGATAGAATCACAAAATTTTATGATGATCCTATTGTAGATAAATATGGTGATAAAATACATGCTATTTTTCCTACAATTGCATCTAATTCTACTGTAGCGAGAGCAAGATTAGCAGGGATGAAAATTTTTTGGTTACATCTATTATTTGATTATAATCAAGGAAAAAAATCGTTTAATTATATTTCATCATTAATGGTTCGTGCAAAAAATCATTTGAATGGTTTACCAGCAATACAAACTGGTGCAAATGTAGGAACGTCATGCTGGTTCATTGCTTGGAAAGTTTTTGGAATATCTAATGTTGGATTGATTGGAATAAATCATGGTTGGGAAGAAGACGATCCCATAGAAAAAATTCTTTCACACGGATTTGAAAATAAATCTAATTCACTTGATATGACAAATCAAAATATTAAAAAATATACTAAGAAAATTTTTAACTCTGATTTTAATTCATATTGTATCTTAGATCCTATTTTTGAATTTTATTCTAACAGTTTCAAAGAATTCATTAAACGTTCTCCGGATTGGGTAAATACTATTAATGCAACGGAAGGTGGTTCAATTTTTGGAGATAGAATTTCATCCATGAAATTTTCAGATTTTTTAGAAAATTATAGTTGATTTATATGAATTATTGTTAAATATGGATAAAAAAATAGGATAGCATGAAAGTATTATTTGTAGTACCTGAAATTCGCTTGGATGGCTATCCTACTAGTTATCCATTTTGGGCTGGAATTTTAGCTTCTATAATTATAAAAAAACATGGTCAAGTTGCAATCTTAGATCTTAATGCATTGCGTATGAATTTTGGTGGTCGTCAAGTACCAAAAGAAGTAATCATGAAAGAAATTTCTTCAGAAAAATGGGATATAATCGGAATCGGTGGTTTAACCACAACATATGCAAGAATTAAAGAACTTGCATCTATGATTGGTATTCTATCTCCTGATTCATTATTTATTGGAGGTGGTGGTTGGAGTACTTACAACCCAGATGAAATTCTAAGTCTAGTTCCTCAGTTAGATATGTTGGTAATTGGAGAAGGTGAAGAAACTTTCTCCGAATTATATGATGAAGTTAATGCTGGAACAAACGATTTTGAAAGAGTAGATGGATTATGTATGAGAGATGGCGAAAATGTCAAATTTACAGGACCTAGAGCACTAATAGCTGATCTAAATACTATTCCATATCCTGCATATGATCTTTTTGAGACTGATATCTATTTCAGATATTCTTCTGCAATGCCATATTCTATTGAAGCGGTAAATTCAAAAAGACGTGCATCTGTTGTATGGGAAAGAGGATGTCCTAGAGGATGTACTTTTTGTTCCCATAATGGAATGTCTAGAATAGATCTTCAAAATATTTATGGTGAAGGAGATAGAAATGAAGGTGAAAAATTAGTTAGAGTTTCCGATAAAAAAAATGATACTTTCCAATTACCTGCAAGATGGCCTACTGCTGAATATGCAATTGATAATATTAAATTATTAAAAGAAAAATTTGATGTTGATTTCATAACGATTGTTGATGAAAATATGACTAGTAATCTAAAATGGACAAAAGAATTTTGTGATCTATTTGTTAGCGAAGGACTAAATGAAACTATCAAATGGGGAACTCTAGGCGATGCTCCAAGTGTTGCTGTAAAACCAGAAATAGTAAAAACCATGAAAGATGCTGGATGTAGTTATATCTCATTTGGTTTTGAATCTGCTTCTGATAAAGTATTACACCAAGATATTCAAAAAGGTCAGATTAGGGCACATTTACAGAAAACTGTAGATACAATTAAGGAAGTAAAAATGACACCAATTACCACTTTTATGATTGGAAATCCTCATGAAAATATTAATGATCTAATGGAAACAGTCGATTTCTGGATTCAGAATAATGTCACTATTGATCCTTTCATATGTACACCGTATGTTGGAAGTCCAATATTTTATGATAATAAAGATTTCATTCTTCAACAATATGATCCAAAATTAAAATTAATTGATGATGGTGAGTATACTGTATCTAACAATGTTTTGAAAAAATTAAAATTAAATGCTCTTGATAAATTCATGCAAGAATGTGGTGATGCATTAAATTACACTGCAACAGTTAGTCAATATTTCACAATACCTGAATTATTTGCACTGAAACACTTTATGTTCACTCATGATACGAAAAGAATGTTAGAATGGGCACACCAAAGATATGAAGAAACTGGTAATGAACAATGGAACGTAAGTGAAAAATGGGAAAAATATGACCCAATTCAGCAAGCAAAAAAAGAATTAGAAGCAAATTCTAAATTATTATCTAAATAAATCTCAAACAATTATTGAATCTGTTATTTTTTTAAATTAGTAATTATCTTAGCAATATTTTTTTCTTCATTAAATGCAGGAATTCCAATTGTTGCTTTCAATTATTTTCCCCCCTCTCTAAGGTATAAAACCTAACTGATGAATTATACTCTAACACTTACAATCTACTTTTAATAAAATCAATTGAATTTACAGGTGATGGGTCAATGTTATTCAATACTGCATGATAGATACTACAATAATCTAAGATGAATATAAGATTGATAATTTTTGATAAAATACTCCCACTAATTGATTTAATTTCAAAATAACCAATTTTGTTATTCTTAAAAAATTCAGTTAATACTTCCCATCGCTCAATTGTCTTAACATAGTCGTCTCGTCCTTTAATTAAAATTGGTTTCACATTAGATTTTCTTTCCCATGATACAATTCCATTATGACATGCTTCAACAACATCTTCTGTTATTACATGAAGTTTTGAATTTTCTTGTAATGAATTTTTAAATCTAATGGCTGCAGATTGTAAACCCCATGGATAATAAATTAATGGAATATCTTTTATCCATTTTGCTAGTTCCAATGAAATATTTCCCTCTTTCAAATTACCCGAAAAAATTATTTTTTTTGTTTTTTCTAATTCATCTACTGCCTCTGTAAGATCTTCTGTTCTAATAGGGATTATTTGTTCAAGACTTTTTAATATTATAAATAGAAATTTTGGAAAAGAGGCTCTTGGTGAATGTATTGCTTCAATTTTTTGATGAAATATGTTATTTGATTTACAAAAGTCCTCCATAATTCCACCTGAAGAAAATGCTGCTATCTTTGCATTACTTTCTTTTGCATTTTCAAGAATGGATAATGTTTCTTTTGTATTTCCTGAAACACTAATTGTTACAACTAATGTATTAGAGTTCAAATTTGTTGGAAGATGGTAGCCTTTTACAATTGTTACATGAATATTTTCTTTTGATAAAATTGAACTTATCACATCACCAATTGAACCTGAACCTCCCATTCCTGAAAATACGATATGATCTATTCCTTTTACCTCTAGTTTCTTTGGATTACTGTTTAGACTATCTCTTGCTATCTTGGGCCAATTATCATATATCTCATACATTTTTTTAATATCAATTCTTTCCAAATCTTCTAAATCCATATCTAATTTTTGATAAAATCTATTGTAAAATACTTAACTACAGAAATACCAATGCCAAAAAATAATTACTCCTATTTTTTTTATTAATTATTGAGCCTAAAGACTGTTGAATGGAAAGATAATTCTGTTATCATGATTGATCAAACAAAACTACCAAATGTCCTTGAATATGTGAAATATACTGACTATAATCAAGTTGCTGATGCTATTCGTACTTTGGTTGTTAGAGGTGCACCGGCAATCGGTGTATCTGGTGCATTTGGTCTAGCATTGGCTGCATTACAAAGTAATGCCACTGAAAAAAATGATCTAATTAATTATCTTGAAAATGCTAAAAAAATTCTATTTGAAACACGACCAACTGCAGTAAATCTTGCATGGGGATTAGATAAAATTATGGAGGTTGCAATCAATGCAAATTCTGTTGAAGATATTCGAAATGATGTTGTTGAACATGCCAAAAAAATGGCAGAAGAAGATATACAAATCAATATGTCAATGGGAAAAAATGGTTCTGACTTATTTGACGATAATGATACTATAATGACACACTGTAATGCTGGAGCATTAGCAACAGTTGGTTATGGTACTGCACTAGGAGTTATTCGTGCAACAAAAGACAGTGGTAAAAATATCAAAGTTATTGCAACCGAAACCCGCCCTATTCAACAAGGTTCTAGATTGACTGCATTTGAATTAAAACACGATGGAATTGATGTTAGTCTAATACCTGATACTGCAGTAGGTTATTCTATGGCAAACGGTCTTGTAAACAAAATTGTTGTAGGTGCTGATAGAATTCTCCGAACCGGTCATGTATATAATAAAATTGGAACTTACCAGGTTGCAACTATGGCAAAACAACATGATGTTCCATTTTATGTTGCTGCACCACTCTCAACTTTTGATATGAAAAGTAATCCTGAAGATGTTATAATTGAACAAAGAAAGGCTTCTGAAGTGACTGGAATTGGTGATAAAAAAACTGCTCCTGATGGAATTAATGTAATCAATCCTGCATTTGATATGACACCACCCGAATTAATTGCAGGTATAATAACTGAAAAAGGTGTGGCCAAACCACCGTTTGAAGACTCCATCAAAAAATTATTCCAAGCTAATTAATAGAAAGTTTTTATTCATTTCATCAAACTCTATCTCATGAGTACTGTTAATCCCGATCAAATTAGAGATTCATTAATGCAATGTATGGATCCTGAAGTTCCACTCAGTATTGTTGATATGGGATTAATTTATGGAATCGATGTAACTGACAATAATGATGTAAATATCAAAATGACTATGACAACTAAAGGTTGTCCTCTACATGAAACAATGGTTGATGATGTCAAAAGATATGCAAAAAAAGTTTCTGGTGTAAATAATGTTGATGTAGAAATTGTTTGGGATCCTCCATGGACTATGGATAAAATGTCTGATAATGCAAAAGCCATGATGAAAACAATGGGTGCTCAAAGTACTCCTGCCCCAATTAATTATGAAACAGCAGTTCCACAAGGTGTTGGAAAATTGGTTAAACAAGAAGATGGTTCACTAGTTCTTGCTAATGAACACGAACAGGGATTTATGGTAAATCAAGCAATCATAGACTTTTGGAAATCTTGTAATGGGCAGAGAAAAGTTACAGAGCTAGTTGATCTATTTGCACAACAAACAGGCCTACAAAGAACTCAAGTAGAAAAAGAAGTCATGCAATTATTAAAACAACTTCATGAAGGCGGATTACTAGTTATCCCAAATCAAAACGATGCTCCAAATGTTGAATTTAAAAAATCAACTTAAATTTCTTTTATTTCTGTAATTTCTGCCAAAACTGAATCCATCTTTACAATTGCACGTTTTTCATCCCAGCCCAATGCAACATACCAATCACCTGCATCATCATCATACTTTGTTTCTAGTGTTTCAATTTTTTCTAATTCTGTTTTGTAATTTTTTAGAATTCCTGATCTAGCCAATGATATTGCATCTTTTTCGGTTTTCAATCGTCTATCCATTAGACCAATACCTGGACTCATGACATAGCCTGAAAATTATCTCTAATATACTTGATTATTAAAAAAAAGGGCCCGATGGGATTCGAACCCACGGCCTGGTGGTCCGAAGCCACCCGCTCTATCCAGGCTGAGCTACGGGTCCAAAAAAATAAGCATTTAACGGGTGTAAATATCTGTCTTAGTGATGAAAATATCAAAAAAAGTTGCAGGTGTGGAATACGCAATTAGAGACATAGTCTCAGCTGCACGAGAAATTGAATTACAAGGAAAAACTGTAGACTATCTAAATATTGGCGATCCTGTCCAATCTGGATTTCAACCTCCACAAAATGTCAAACAAGCTATGATTGATGCAATTAACAATGGAAATAATTTCTATACTCGCTCTGAAGGATTAATTGAATTAACTGATGCCATTGCAAAAAAAGAAAATGCAAAAGGATTGTCAATATCATCTGAAAATATTCTAGTTACAAATGGTGTATCAGAAGGTCTCGATATGGTCATTTCTTCAATAGTTGAAGAAGGAGATGAAGTATTACTACCAGGTCCATATTATCCACCATATGCATCATATGTTCGATTACATGGCGGCATTCCAATTGAATTCTCGGTTGATTTGAACTCATCTTCTCCTGACATTGATGACATCAAAAGTAAGATTACATCAAAAACTGTTGCTATCTGTCTGATCAGTCCAAACAATCCTACAGGATTAGTTTTCAATGAAACTGCTCTAAAACAAATTGTTGATGTTGCAAATGAACACAATCTGTACATCATTTGTGATGAAATCTATGATCAAATAGTCTTCGATGAAAAGTTTACTGGGATAGGAAAGGTTGCTGCTGATTCTCCTGTTATTGTTCTAAATGGATTTTCTAAAGTGCATCTGATGTCCGGTTGGCGTATTGGATATATTGCATTTAACAACTCTCCTCAACTTGATAACATACGTGAAAATTTACCAAAACTAGCTAGAGTTCGTATATCTACAAATCTTCCTGTACAATATGCAGCTTTGGAATCGTTAAATGGCCCTCAGGACTATATTCCAAAATTTGTCTCAGAATTGAAAACTCATAGAGACTATGTCATTAAAAGACTAAATGAAATGAATGGAATCTCATGTTCAAATCCAAAAGGTGCATTTTACGCATTTCCAAAAATTGAACAAAATAAATTCAATTCTGATAAGGAATTTGTCTTGGAATTACTCAAGCAAAAAGGTGTACTTACAGTTCATGGTTCAGGATTTGGTGAACAATATGGAAGTGGTCATTTTAGAATTGTATATCTACCAAAAATGGAAATTCTGGAATCGGCCATGAACAAAATTGAAGAATTTGTTCGTTAATACTTCCAATTAGTAAACTCTTTTGGTGAAATCTCTATTATACAATCTGTATCCTCAAGTAATTCCCTTGGAGATTTACCATCTAGAGTCTTGAAATATCGTAAAAGAATTCTCTTTGCAATCCTATTCACTGTAGACTTGTCTTTTAGTAATTTTGCAGTACCTTTTCCCATCAACCCAAAAATATTTGGTGCATTAACTCCTATATCTACACAGAAACTTACTTTTTTGTGATTTTTGATATTCCTTGCTTTTTGTGTTCTAGTATTTGTTCCGATATAGATTTTTTTTGAACTATACAAGTACCAAACTGGAACAATATGTGGGCTATTTTTCTCATCTATTGTTGCAAGATGTAAAATCTTCTCTTTTTTTAGAAATTTAATTAACTCTGACATTTTGCTTTCTATACCCCAACCCAATCATTATACATCCAAAGATTATCATCCCCAATGAAACTTTCTCATTTGTGATATCTGGACCTAACAAAAAATCAAATGCAAATTCAGGACTCCATAAAATCATATTTCTAACTAAAACTATCAATGCCATCACAATGAATAAGACACCCATTGCTGTAAACCAATTTCTTCCTCTACGTGAGTATTCCCGACTCATGATAAATTGTGATCTCTATTTGTATTAAATTATCTTAATACCTGGATTTTTCATCTTGTTTCTAATCATTGCGTTTAGAAGTAGTGGGGTTGACATTTCTACAAGATATGCTAATGCGCCAGGTCCTAAGTAAATTGGTCTTAATCCATTAATTTCGTTGATTAATCCATTTACTACCTCAATTGACTCCTTACTATCTCCTGCAACAAATATGTCGTAATCTAATTCCAATGTTGGATTGACAAGTTTCTTTTCAGAAATTACATGAAATGCAGAAACAAGTTTTGATTTATCTTTCATGTGTTTTTCAACAGTTTGATGTGAAAATGGTTTGTTTTCTTTAATTGCAACACACTCAAAACCTGTATCAGTTTTTGTCATTGGAACAATTGGTGATACAACAACACAGTTGTCGCCAATTTGTGGTAATAATTCTGAACATATTGAATCAATATTCTCATATGGAATTGATAAAACTAGAACATCTGCTTGTTTTGCAACTGTAACATTATCTGCTCCGCTAATGTTTCCGCCCATTTCGCCATATGCCTCTTTTG
>CACFJZ010000018.1 GCA_902566725.1 uncultured marine group I thaumarchaeote | reverse complement strand
TGATGCAGATTATAATCGATTTGAAAATGTCTTAAACGAAGTTTTAAAACACAAAAACGTTGGTTCTGTAATTTCAATGTGTACTCCATCTGCTACACTGAACTATGACAAACTTGCTGAAGTAATAGTCTCTATGTCAAAAAAATACAAAAAAACAATGTTAGCTAGTCTGATGGGATTGGATGAGGGAATTACAAATCGTGAAATTCTTGCAAATGGAGATGTCCCTTACTACACATATGCAGAAGGCTCTATTCGTGCACTAAAAGCAATGCTCACTTTCACAAATTGGGTAAAAAATTCTCCTGGAAAAATTACAAAATTTACTGTCAAAAAAGATAAAGTAAAAAAAATTATTGATAATGCAAAAAAAGAGAAAAGAACTGCCTTATTGGAAGAAGAAGGTCAAGAAATTCTTCGAGCATATGGTTTCCCATTACCTGCTAGTAAACTAGCAAAAACCAAAAAGGAAGCAGTATCTGCAGCCAAAAAAATTGGGTTCCCTGTAGTATTGAAAATTGCATCACCACAAATTATTCATAAATCTGATGCTGGTGGTGTCAAAGTAAATCTACAGAATGCAAAAGATGTTGAAAATGCATTTGATACTATAATAAAAAATGCAAAAAAATACAACAAGAAGGCTGACATTAAAGGTGTTCTTGTTGTAGAGATGGTTAAAGGTGGAAAAGAGATGATTATTGGTTCAAAACTAGAACCTGGAATGGGACCTGTTGTAATGCTTGGAATGGGCGGAATCTATGTTGAAGTCCTAAAAGATGTTACATTCAAACTTGCACCAATGACAAATATCGAAGCTGATGATATGATCTCATCAATTAAAACTAAAAAAATTCTTGAGGGCGTTCGAGGCGAAAAACCATCTGATGTGAAAAAACTTTCAGAATGTATTCAAAGATTATCTCAACTTGTCTCTGATTTCAATGAAATTAAAGAACTAGACATGAATCCGGTTTTGGTAATGGAAAAAAATAAAGGCTGTAAGGTTCTTGATGTACGAATTGGCTTATAGTTAGGCACAGCTCTAATTGGAAACTTTTTAATTATTTGAATCAATAATGGAGAATAGACATGCAAAAAACCGTAAAACCGATCAGAACTGGTGAAGAATACATTGAAAGTCTCAAAGGTAGAGACTTGAAAGTTTACTTGTTTGGTGAACTAGTAAAAGAACCAGTTGATCATCCAATGATTCGACCTTCAATTAATGCAGTTGCAAAAACTTATGATCTTGCAGTGGAAGAAGAAGAACTCGCATTTCCTCACTCTTCTATCTCTGGTGAGAAAGTTAATCGCTTTTTACATATAGCTGAAAGTGCTGAAGATTTGGTCTTACAAAATAAAATGCAAAGAAAATTGGGACAGCTTACTGGAACATGTTTCCAAAGATGTGTTGGTATGGACGCAATGAATGCATTACATTCTACAACATTTGAAATTGATGAAAAACACAGTACCAAATATCATGAAAGATTATTAGAATTTATTAAAATGGTTCAACATGAAAACTTGGTAATTGGCGGAGCTATGACTGATGTCAAAGGTGATAGAAGTCTTGCACCAAGTGAACAAGAAGATCCTGACTTGTTTTTACACATTGTTGATAGAGATGACAAAGGCGTCTATGTAACAGGTGCTAAGGCACATCAAACTGGTACAATTAACTCACACTGGATGATTGTAATGCCAACTATGAGATTACTTGAAAATGATAAAGACTATGCAATTGTTGGTGCACTTCCTGTAGATGCACCTGGAATCACTTACATTTACGGTAGACAATCTTGTGATACTCGTAGTATGGAACCTGGTGATATTGATGTTGGAAACTCTGAATACGGTGGACAAGAGACAATGGTCATCTTTGATCGTGTATTCATTCCAAACGAAATGATATTCATGGATGGAGAATACGAATTTGCATCAATGTTAGTAGAAAGATTCACTTGTTATCATAGAAGAAGTTATGTTTGTAAAACTGGTTTAGGTGATGTCCTAATTGGTGCGGCTGCAGCAATTGCAGAATACAATGGAGTTCCTAAGGTATCTCATATTAAAGACAAAATTATTGAAATGACTCATCTTAACGAATCAATTTATGCTGCAGGAATTGCAGCATCATATCAAGGTCATAAAATGAAATCTGGTGTATTTCTAAACGATGACATGTTAGCAAATGTATGTAAACATAATGTTACCAGATTGCCATATGAATTAGCAAGACTTGCACAAGATGTTGCAGGTGGAATACTTGTTACATTGCCATCTGAAGCAGAATTTAGAAGTGAAAAAACTGGCCCACTTTTGAAAAAATACCTTAAAGGTAAATCTGGTATTGAAGTTGAAAACAGAATGAGAATTCTACGTCTAATTGAAAATATGACAATGGGTAGAAACGCAGTTGGTTACCTAACTGAATCAATGCATGGTGCAGGATCACCGCAAGCACAAAGAATCCAGATTGCCCGCCAAATGCAATTAGGTTACAAGAAACAACTCGCAAAAGACTTGGCTAAAGTAAAAGAATCTCCTGAAGAAGCAAAAGAAAATTCTGAATATTTCAATCGTGTATTCAAAATACCTGAAAAGTAATTTTATTAAATTTCTTTTTTATCGTCATCTGTTGACTCTGAAGATTTAGTATACACTGAATCACTATTCTTTTTCAAAGTTTTGTCTAAATCATCATCTATTTTTTTGTCTAGTGTATCATCTGTTGATTCATCTTGATTTTTCTCTAAAGTATCAACTGGCTCATTAACTTCTGAACTATCTTTTGTATACTGAAATTTCATTTTTTTCTTTTCTTTATCAGCAAAGTGTTTTACAACCATTACTCCAATAATAACTGCAATGATTATGTAATTGATTGGAGGTTGAAGAATTTGTGTTATATATCCAACTTGTGGGATCACATACTCAACCTTTCCTAGATACTCTTTTTCTGTGATTGGATAATCTGTACCTGCAATTGATGAAGGATTTGCATCTCCTTTTGTTCTTACTATCTTTTGTTCATCTGTCGACAGGTCTAAACTAACCCTGTGTACGATAACTCTCTCTTTTCCTTGTTCATACAATTTGGGTGAATAAAATACAATTATGTCTCCTTTCTTTACATCTTCAAATGGAGTATTACCTTCAACTACAATCACATCATAAACTTCCAATGCTGGAATCATGCTCCCACTTGAAACCACGTAAAATGGATTTGCAGTTCCAAAAACTGCTTGTAATCCAAGCCAAATTACTGCAATAGCTACTACGATAATCACTATATCCTTTATGAGATTTTTTGAACTTGAACCCAAATTATGTTTGCTCGCTGAATTACTTAGATAAATCTTCTTGAAAAGCTATAACTGAGCTCCGCAACTTTCACAAAATTTAGAGTCAGGCTTGTTATCAAAATTGCAACTAGGACAACGTAGACCTTCTCCTACTGGAGTCTCCGGCGAACCTTCTCCTACTGGAGTCTCCGCCGAACTTTGTTCGACTTTTCCTGATTTTCCCAAAAAGATTACTTCGCCAACTGTTCCGATTCTATTCCATTTGATGTTTATGTCATTTCCATTAACATCTGATACCACTAACACTAATTCTTGATTTGAATTAACACCTACTTGTTTTGCTTTTCCAATTCTTTTTGCTGTTTCATCAAATACATCCATACCAAAAATGGATCTAAATGTATCTCCTCCTAAACTTGGTTCTGGTGCAACTTGTGGTTGAACTGTTTCTTGTTCAGTAAATGTATCGAAATCTGAAAAACTTGTTTCTTGTTGTTGCTCAATTGGATTTGCTAGTCCGACATCCATTTGTTCATCTGGTTTTCTAAAATCTCTATATTCTGCAATAGTTGAACCACATTCATCACATAGATACTTTCCTCTTTCAACTAAAATTAAATTCTCAGCAACTTCTTCATTTGGATTTTCAAATTCTATTTTAGGACTACCCTCAAATTCTTTCTCACATGTATTGCATGTATACTTTGAAATTTTTTCAGATTCTAATCTTCCTATAGGTGCTAAAAATAGATCAGGCCCACCAAGATTTCCTTTACTTTGTTGTTCATCTGTAACTCGTGCCATAACGAATCCGCCTGAACCTCTAAGTTTTTTTAATCTAAGCTCTGCACTCATGAATTCTTACCTCTAACACGTCATTTAAGTATATTTTGAAAAATATTACCTAAACATTCTATTTTGACATAACTAAGAATACATTTTTAGATGTGAAATTTTGATAAAATTTGGTCATTATGGCAATAACTGAAATTGAAGATCCAAAATCATGGGAAACAGATGTCATGAGCTCAGATAAACCAGTCTTTGTAGACTTTTGGGCTCAGTGGTGTGGTCCATGTAGAATGGTTGGACCTGTTGTGGAAGAACTTGCTGGAGATTATGATGGCAAAGTCAACTTTGTAAAGGTTAATGTTGATAATGCACAAGAGATTGCACAAAAATACAATATCTTTAGTATTCCGACACTAATTCTCCTTAACAAGGGTGAAGTCATAGCTCAACAAGTTGGTGCAGGCTCAAAAGAAACGTACCAAAATATGATAGATAGAGCACTCGAAAAAATTTAGGCTCTACTAATTTTTCTCTTTTTATTCTAAACTATTAATATTAGATTCTCCTCGTTGAATTATGTCTCTAGGTGAAATTGATACACTAAATCTCACTTTTGAAAAACTTCAAGCATTATTTGATGAATCTCAAGGATACTATGAATCATTTCTTGATGCAAATAATTTGTATAAAGCAGGAAAACTAACAGATAAGGAATTTTTTCAAAAATTAGGTGATTACACTGTGGCATATTCTGCACTCGAATTCTTAGCAATCAAATCATTAATGGAAATGAAAAAAACTCTTGACCGTGTTTCATCAGGTGGTGCCGGAGGAGGAACACATTCTCCTGGATTAATGCCTGGAATGGGCCAACCTGGAATGATGCCCGGTATGAATCCGGGTGCACGTGTAGGAACTGCAGAAAATCCTGCTGGTGGTCCACCTTCTGTAATGTCTGCTCCTGATGCATTTAATCAGCCAGGAACTTTACCCTCACCTGATCCTTCATTACTACCTCAAAGAGAAACTGGAGGTGCATGTACTTCATGTGGTGCATCGTTGAGACCTAATGCAAAATTCTGTACCAAGTGTGGAGCAAAACAATAATTCTTAACTTAGATTAACACCGCATTCTCTACAAAACTTTGCGGTAGCTGAATTTTTGGCACCACATTCTGAACAAAATTGTTCTTCACCAGATGATTCTGTATTTGCACTTCCATACATTGAAGATCCAAGAACCGCTCCAGTTGGAACATATTTTTCATCATCAATTATTTCTACTGGTGCATAGTCTTTTTCTTCAACGTAAGTGTATAATCTTGGAATACTTTCTTCTTTTTGTTCAGGATCTGGTACCATATCTCCTAACCAAAATGAAAATCGCATTAATGTTAGTTCAGGTGTTGAAAATGCCAATGTATGTGCTGACATGTAATCATTTGCTGCCTGTTTGCCGTTGAATACTTTCATGATGAGTATTTCATTTTTCAATGTATAATGCTTTCGAGAAGTGGACCGAGAGGGAATCGCACCCTCGACATCCACGTTGCGAACGTGGCGCTATACTCCTAAGCCATCGGCCCCAGTAATGACATTTTTTGATAGTGTATATTCATTTTTACTCTATTAATATAGATGAAAATTTTAGAAAAACTGATGACTTACGATCTAATCATTACAGATTCCCATGTCATGACTCCAAACGGAATGGTTGAGAAAAATATTGTAATTGATTCTGGAAAAATAAAACTAATTACTAATGACACGCCTAGCTGTGACAAAAAAATCAAAGGCTCTGGTCTTGTTAGTATTCCCGGTGTAATTGACCCTCATGTACATTATGGTGTATATTCTCCAATAGATCAGGCGGCAAAAACAGAATCTCATGCTGCAGCTATTGGTGGTGTTACAACCATGATTCGAATGTTTAGATTAGAAGGCTCATACAAGGATTCTTTACAAAAACATCTACTCGCAAGTCAAAACTCACATTATATTGATTACACAATACATGCATCAATTTTTGATACTACTCAGATAGATGAAATGAAATACTGTACTGAAAATCAGATACTTTCTTTCAAAATTTACATGAATCTTGGTGGTGATGTTGGTCATGTTTACATGGAAATGAATCCGGGGGAAGAAAAATTAATCTCATCTCATGTTAACGTGACAAATGAATTAGTTGAAAAAATTGTTAAACGTGCAGGAGAACTGAAATGTCCTGTTCTGGTACATGCAGAAGATTATCAAGAATGTGCATGTGCAATGAAAACTGAACAAGAGAAAAAACATGATGGTCTTAATTCTTGGTCAGAAAGTCGATCACCTGACTTTGAAGCAAAATCGATAAAAACTATTTGTGAATATGGACGAAAGTATGACTGTGTCATCTATTTTGTTCATATTGGATCAAAACTTGCTTTAGAACAAATACAAATAGAAAAAAATAATGGAACCAAAATCTTTGTTGAAACATGTCCACATTATCTTACATTGTCTCATGAGACACAAGATGGTTATCTTGCAAAAGTTATGCCTCCTATCAGAACAAAAAATGATGTAGAGTACGTTTGGGAATCACTACAAAAAAATCATATTAATACAATAGGAACTGATCATGTTGCAAACCAATTAAAACTAAAACTTGGCGGTGATGATGTATGGGGTGCTTTAGCTGGTTTTCCTGGAATTGGAACATCATTGCCAATATTACTTAGTGAAGGAATAAACAAAAATCGAATTACACTAGATCAACTTGTAAATCTAACAAGTGCTAATACGTCAAAAATATTTGGATTATCTGGCAAGGGAAATATCTCGACCGGATTTGATGCTGATGTCACTCTGATTGATCTAAAAAAAGAAACTAAAGTTTCTCCTGAACTTTTTGGTGGATTCTCTGACTATCTTGTTTATGATGGATGGAACTTGAAGGGATGGCCTGTCAAAACTATTGTGAGAGGTACTCTAATAGCTGAAGATTTTGAGGTTGTAGGAAAACCTGGATATGGAAAACTTGTCTCACGAAGTCTAGGTTAAAACATCAAATTTTCCATTTTCTTTTGCTTTGTAAATGATATCTGGTTTTCTTGTAAATATTCCAACTTCTATTACTCCTGCAATGTTGAGTAATTTTTGTTGTAAGATTTTTGGATTTTTTATTACTCCAAAATCGCAATCTAGTATTATGTTGGAATTTTCAGTAACAAATGGATAACCCCTGTCTAAAATTCTAAGCTCTGGGTTTCCACCTAATTTTTCAATTTTCTTCCAAACAATTTGTCTTGCTGATGGTTGAACTTCAACTGGAACCGTTCTGCTAAAGTTTTTAACAAATTTTGAACTATCTGCCATGATGATAACCTTTTTTGCAGCACTGATCAAAATATTTTCTCTTAATAATGCTCCACCTCCACCTTTTATCAAAAATTTATTTTTATCAATCTGATCCGCACCATCAAACACTAAATCAATTTTATCAATTTGATCTGCTTCAATTAGTTCTAAACCACCTTTCTCTGCAATTAATTTAATCTGCATAGATGTTGGAACGCATTTCACTTGAATTTTTTTTGTTTTGATATACTTTGATAATGATTTTACTAATGCAGTTGCTGCTCGTCCACTTCCTAAACCTAACACGTATCCATCTTTTACATTCTTCAAAGCATCTAAAGATAATGCCTTGATGGCATCATCAAATGACATTAATCGACCTCTGCTTGTTCAATTTTTGATAAAGTTTTAAGAATTTTTGATTTTATTTGTTCAATGTCATCATCTTCATCATCGATATCTGACTCTTCTGGTAATTCTACAACTGGTGATGGCATTTCATTAATAGTTGGTTTTGTTATTTGTTCTACAACTGGTTGAGGTTTTTCTTCAACAACGGGGATTACTTGTTGTTCTTTAATTTCTGGAATTACTTCTCTTGGTTTTTCTGTTATTTTTGGTTTCATTGGTGCTGGTGGAATTACATCACTGCTTAACTGTGATAACATTTGATCATACTTTGATTGTTTGACAGGATCTAATTTTGGCAATGATGTTAGTGTTGTAATCTCAAACTTCTTTGAACTCTTACCCACAAATTCTTCGATTGGTTTTTCAAAGACTGGTTTTGTTTTTTCCTCTACAGTTTCTACTCTTGCCTGTTTTTTCTCAGTTGTCTTAATCTCTGCTTCTTTTTGTGATTGTGCTACTTGAATCTTTGAAGTAAGCTCGTATAGTCTTTGATCAAGTTGCGATAGTTTTTGATCCATTAATGTAATTAATCCATCACCTAGAGGGCCCAAATCTGGATGTTTACTTGCATTTTCTAATTTTTCAATTCTAGTAATTACTACGCCTAGTTGATGTTGATATTTTAGTAATAATCTGTCTTTTTGAATTTTTGTTAAATCTCCTTCATTTTGGTATAGTCTTGCAATTGTTTTTGTTAAGATGTCTTTTTCAATCTGTAAAGAATGTAATTGACTAACAACATGTGAATTTGAACCGATTGTTGGAGTTTGTAATTTAGTTTTTGATTTGGAAAATAGTTTCAACATTAATTATAACGCAGGAACGCTCCGTTTAATCCAATTGTATTTTCGCCATTTTGCATCAGGCCATCCACAACTTGAACATCTACGTAGACGTCTGTGTAAAGAATTTTTTCCACATTTTCTACATCTGATATGTGTGTGAGCCTTGTTGTGCTTACCCATTGATGGAGTGCCTCTAGTCATTAGAAAACACCTATTCTGCTGGAGGAGAAATCATAACAACATTATCTCCACGAACTACAATGGATCCTAGACTTTTTGAATCGCCTTCAGAAGGGATCTCTTCTGATTGGTCGAGTAGCAGGTTCATGTGTTGATCAAAGCCTTGTAGCATACCTGTAATGGTTTTGCCACCTTTGAGCTTGATCAGTACCTTTTTGTTGATACTTTCATCGAGTACTTTTACTGCCATATCTACGGACATTTATTTCACTTATTGATTCCAATAATGAGGAGTATATTAAACGTTCACTGGTTAAAATTTCGTTTTGTTTCAGTAAGCCAAGTTTGACTCTTTTGCAAGGTTATCTACAACTTCCTTAATGATTCTTCTTCCTAGTCTTGCTGAAGATTTTGTTGGATCGCCCCAAACCCCATTTCCTGTAACTTTTGGAAATGATTTTTGGGCTAACTTGTTAATTCTTGATATTTCTTGTTTTGACATTCCTTCCGTATCAAATCCTTTTTTTGCTTTTTTCATATTGACATTCTTTGAAATTGCAAGCATTATAGAAGTCTCAACATTTCCTGCATGATCAAATTCCCTACTCATATGCTTCCAATACGAGAATATCTTGATTTTTCTTCTAGTATTTTTCCTCTCAAAACTTTTCAATGAATCCAGATTTCCATAATGACCATTGATGATTAGAATCTTAGAAATCCCATTTTTGATGAGTGACTCACATAAATCTTCCAAAATTTTTGATAATGTGGATTTTTTAACGCTTAGATTGAAAAACGGAAAATGCTCATCTGAAATTCCATATGAAATTGTGGGAAGAAGTAAACCATTGATTTTTTCTGATAATCTAAATGCAATTTCTGTAACAATGTCTGAATCTGTTGAAATTGGTAAATGTGGCCCATGTTGTTCAATTGAACCTATTGGAATAATTGCAATCTGTTTCTTCCTCTTAATCATCTTTCTTAGTTCAGGATCAAATTGATCACGAATAATCATCAAATCACTTTGTATGGACTTTTCTCCATCTAACTTCCAATTTGTCTGCTAGATGCATCTTTACTGCCTTCAACAAAACCTCTGCTTCTAGTTTTTGTCCTGCTCGTTTAATTGATTCTAATGTGTGCTCTGGTTTAACATCGAATGAATCTTGGAAAATTATTGGTCCTTGATCAAGATTTTCTGTAACATAATGAGATGTAACTCCAATAATCTTTGTTCCTCTTTCGTATGCTTGTGCATAAGCCATTGCTCCAGGGAATGCAGGAAGTAATGATGGATGAATATTGATGATTCTGTTTGGATATCTCCAAACAAAGTTAGGTGTTAAAATTCTCATATATCTTGCCAATGCGATCAAATCAATGTCATATTTTTTACAAACTCCAATAATCTTTGATTCAGCTTTGTCTTGATTTTTTTCATCAATCAATACAAAAGGTAATTTTGCTTTCTTGGCAATAGATGATAACGTATTTTCTGTACCTATTACAACTGCGATCTTTCCTTTCAGTTCATTTTTTCTTTGTGCGCGAATCAATGATTCAAGACAATGTGGTTCTTTTGTAACAAATACTGCAATATTCTTTTGTGAATTTGATTCATGATGGGTATTAACCTCCATACGCAATTGTTTACCTAATTTCTCTAAATCTGAATCAAATCTCTTAACATCAATCTTTTTTGTGAATGATGCTTCTAAATACATGCCAAATAGACCTTTGATTACATTCTGATTCACTCTTTCAAGGTTACCCTTTCTCTCAAAAACAAAATTTGTGAAATTAGCTACAATTCCTTCCTTATCTTTTCCTACTACTGTAATTCCAATTAGTGTTTTTTTCAATGCGGTAATTTTTCAATGATCTCATATATGCTTAAGGTATTTTGTAAAAAAAACCAATGATGCGGGTGGTGGGATTCGAACCCACGAACTCCTGAGAGACAGGGTCCTAAACCCTGCGCCTTTGACCAGGCTGGGCGACACCCGCAACGAATGTGCAACAACAGACAAATTTATCGGTATTGAATTGACAATATGAAAAAATTATTTGGTACGAATGGCGTTCGTGGTGTTTTTTCAGAGGACTTTACACTAGAATTTGTTAATGATCTTACGATGTCTTTGGCAGCATATTTCAAAAAAGGAAAAATTTTGGTTGGATATGACGGCCGACATTCTAGTCCAATAGTTGCAAAGATTGTTTCTTCAACATTAAATTATTCAGGTTTGGATTGTTATATGGCTGGACTCGTACCAACACCCTGTTTAGAATATGCAACAAAAAAACTGGGTTATGATGGAGGGTTGATGATAACTGCATCTCATAATCCTCCTCAGTATAATGGAATCAAACCTGTGGCCTCTGATGGTGTTGAAATATCTCGTGATGATGAAAAAATAATTGAAAAAATTTATGATGAAAAGAACTGGATTAAAGGAGATTCATTTGGAAAAACACTAGAAGAAAAAAATGTTATTTCTACATATCTTGATGGAATAATTTCTCTAGTCGACACAAGTGCTATTAAAAATAAAAAATTCAAGGTTTGTTTAGATCTTGGAAACGGAGCACAATCTGTTACTGCAAAAAAGCTATGTGAAAAATTGGATTGTGACATTTTTACAATTAATGAAGAAATAGACGGCGATTTTCCTGGACGTGGATCTGAGCCTACTCCTCAAAATTTAGGCAAGTTATCTGATTTAGTTATTAAAACAAACTCTAATCTTGGAATTGCATTTGATGGTGATGGAGATCGTAGTATTTTTTGTGATGAAAATGGAAAAATTCTGACCGGTGATAGTTCTGCATTACTTTTATGCAGTTATCTCTTAGAAAAATATCCTAATTCACAAGTTGTGACCTGCCTAAATTCTGGCAACATCATTGAGAGTATTGTACAGAAAAGCAATTCACATGTAGTACGAACCAAGGTTGGTAGCGTAGAGGTCTCCAGAAAAATGGTATATGACGATGCATTAGTTGGATATGAAGAAAATGGAGGATTCATGTTTGGAAAGCATAATCATGTTAGAGATGGTGCTATGACTTTGGCGTTAATGTTAGACTTACTATCAAAGTCAGAAATTAGTCTTAGTGAAAATATAGAAAATTTACCGCCTAGTTATACAACCAAAACCAAGATAGAATGTTCTTTGGAACAATCAAAAATTGTTATTTCTGAACTTTTGAAAGAATTTCCAACTTCTGACACTTCTGATGGAATAAAAATTCAGGTTGATCAGGATAATTGGGTCATGATTAGACCAAGCGGTACTGAACCTATAATCCGAATATATGGCGAATCAAACTCTCAAGATAATCTTGATTCTTTAATCTCTAATTTTGTTGCAAAAACCAAATCAATTCTCTCCTGATAACATATTTAAGACCATTTTAGAGCATGCTCATAATGGCTAAAGCGTATTACGTCAAATTTGAAACACCAGAAGAACTTGTTAGTCCGATCCTAGAAGCACTTAGAGTATCTGCTACTTCTGGCAAAGTCGTAAGAGGTACAAATGAAGCAACAAAAGCCATTGAACGTGGAATTAGTAAATTAATCATTATCGCAGAAGATGTTGAACCTCCAGAGGTTGTTGCACATCTTCCACTAATCTGTGAAGAACAAAAAGCAGCTTATGCATTTGTTCCAAGTAAACAAGAACTTGGAAAAGCTCTTGGAATTGATGTCACATCCGCTGCCGCTGCTATATTAGATTCAGGAGATGCACAACACATTGTTGATGAAGTAGTTGCATCACTCGCTAAACTAAAAGGTGGCTCGACTGAACAATGAGTCAACAACCAGAATCTGAACAATTAACTCCTGCAGACATTATACAAATTGTTGGTAGAACTGGTATTGCAGGCGAAGTTATTCAAGTTAGAGTAAAAGTTCGTGAAGGTAAAGACAAAGGACGCGTTCTTACTAGAAACGTAAAAGGTTCTCCACGAGTAGGTGAAGTACTAATCTTACGTGAAACTGAACGTGAGGCAAAGAAACTACATTAGTGATAATTATGAGTCTTTTAGTAAAACCATGCAGTTTTTGTGATCGTCCGGTCGCAAAAGGTACTGGAACAATGTTTGTAAAAAACGACGGCACTGTACTCTGGTTCTGTTCTGCAAAATGTAAAAAAAATTACATGGTTCTCAAAAGAGACCCAAGAAAATTCAAATGGACAAACAAATACGTCAAAGGCGGAATTAAACAGAAGAAGTAAATTGTCTGAACAAACATTATTCATTGTCAAACCTGACGGTGTAAAAAGAAAATTAGTTGGAGAAATAATTTCACGATTTGAAAAAAAAGGATTTACAATTTTAAAATTAAAAATGTTCACATTCACCAAAGAATTAGCCACCGAATTTTATTCAGTGCATAAAGATAAACCATTTTTTGGTGAATTGTTAGAATACATAACATCTGGTCCTGTAGTTGTTACTGTAGTTGAAGGAAATAATGCTGTTGCAACAACAAGGCAAATGGTGGGTGCAACAAAATCATTTGAAGCAGAACCTGGTTCAATACGTGGAGATTTTGGTTTAGGCTTCACTGAAAATATTATTCATGCATCTGATTCAACTGAAAGCTTTGATAAGGAAGTAAATGTGGTATTCAAGTGATTCACATTGCGTATCAGACAACCCATTGTGGCCGTTCTAGGCCATGTTGATTCCGGCAAAACATCTCTCTTAGATAAAATTCGGGGTACTGGTGTACAGGGACGAGAAGCTGGTGGTATAACCCAACACATTGGTGCAAGTTTTCTACCTGACGAAACTATTCAAAAACTCTGTGGTGCACTGTATGAAAAACTTGGAAAAACTGAAAACAAAGTTCCAGGAATTCTAGTAATTGATACTCCAGGGCATGAAGTATTTACAAATCTTCGAGCAAGAGGTGGCTCTGCAGCTGATATTGCAATATTGGTAGTTGATATCAATCGTGGTTTTCAACCTCAAACAAATGAAAGTTTGAAAATTTTAGAAAGTCGAAAAGTACCATTTGTAGTCGCATTAAACAAGGTAGATATGATATCTGGTTGGCAACAATCTGATGATGCTTATATTTCTCAGGCAATAAAAAAACAATCTCCTACTATTCAGACAAATATTGACGAACAAATCTACAATGTAGTTGGTGCGTTATCCATCTTAGGATATCAATCTGAGGCTTTTTACCGTGTACAGGACTTTAAAAAGGAGATATCTATTGTACCTGTTAGTGCTAGATCTGGAGTTGGAATACCAGAACTACTTGCAGTTTTGGTGGGTTTAACACAGCAATTTCTTAGTAAAAAATTAGAACAAGAAGAAAAGCCAACTCGTGGAATTGTTCTAGAAGTAAATGATGAAGTTGGATTGGGTCCAACTGCAAATATGATATTGATTGATGGACATTTGAAAAAAGATGATAATGTTGTTGTTGCAAAAAGAGATTCTGTTATTATTACAAAGCCAAAAGCTCTATTGTTGCCCAAACCGTTAGATGAAATGCGTGATCCTAGAGATAAATTCAAACCAATAGATGAGGTACAAGCTGCTGCAGGAATTAAGATTGCATCTCCTGAACTTGATGGAGTTCTTCCAGGTACTACAGTTTACGCGTCATCAAATTCTGATACTGCTAATGAATTTAAGAAAACATTAGAATCTGAAATGGAATCTGTATTCATTGATACTGAAACAACTGGTGTCATCTTGAAATGTGATACAATCGGATCATTAGAAGCTATTACTGAAATGCTACGAAGACAACAAGTACCTATTGCTAAAGCTGACATTGGACCTGTAACTCGCAGAGATATTATGCAAGCAAAGGCAATCAAAGATAAGGATAGACATCTTGGAGTAGTCCTTGCTTTCAATGTCAAAATATTTGATGATGCAAAAACTGAATGTGATGAAAGTCACATACGTGTATTTGAAGATAAAGTCATCTATAGCTTAATTGACACATATTCGCAATGGGTTGATGATGATAAAGCTGATCTAGAAAACTCAATCTTCAAAGAATTTACTCCAATCAGCAAATTTACATTTCTGAAAGGATATGCATTTCGTAACAATAATCCTGCTGTATTTGGTATACGTGTAGATGTTGGTACATTACGACAAAAAATTGCATTCACAAACAAATCTGGTAAAAAAATTGGAAATATTCACTCCCTTGAAGCTGATGGTAAAACAGTTCAAGAAGTAAAATCTGGTGAAGAAGTTGCATGCTCTGTTCAAAATGTTACTATTGGAAGACAAATTAATGAAGAAGATGTATTCTATACTTTACCTACTCCATCTGAAGCAAAACAACTCTTAAAAAAATATTCTCATAAACTTTCTTCTGAAGAATTAGAAACATTAAATGAAATTGTTTCTATTCAACGTGAAACAAATCCAGTTTATGGTTACTGAGTTTCAGTAAATTTTTTGCAAATCATATGAATTCCCGGTTCTCCTACTGCACCAACCATGGTATTTGCAACTTCCCCGTTTTTGAACATGATAAATGTAGGAATTGACTGAACTCCATATCTTCTTGCAATATCTTGAGCATTATCTACATTTACTCTTGCAAATCTAACTGATTTGTATTTTTTTGCCATTCTTGAAAATATTGGATGCATTGATTTGCATGGTCCACACCATTCTGCCCAGAAATCCACCAAAAGTAATTCATTTTCTGATTTTTTTTGATCAAAATCTTGTGATGTTAATTCCATCACTGGCATTTCATTAACAATTTTGTTTAGATTTTGTTGTTGTAATAATTCTTCCAATTGTTTTTTCTTTATTTTCTCAAGCTCACTATCTTCCATCATAATCATCTAATGCAATACGATATTTATTGATTACAAATCAAGTAAATATCTCATCACAATTTTTTCATTTTGTTCTATACGCATATCATGAAATGTCGGCGATTTAATTTCAACCTTAAACTCATGTTTTTTCAAATCTATACTTTCTCCAAAAATTTCTGCAGTGATTCTCCATTTGTCATCTTCATTCATCTCAACTTGAATTCTTTTGCCAGCAAAGCCTTCTGTAATTGTTAATATGATAATTTCTTCAAGCCAATTATACAGGAGATATTTCAGATCTTTTCCTTCAACTACAATTTTCTTGCTTTCTTTTTCTTCAACTTTGGAAATATCTAAAATCGTCTCAATAACAGAAATTCCTGCTGTTTTGAATGCATCATTCAAATTGTCTGCTGTAACCTCGATAATTGCATCAGTTGCATGTTCTAATGTTTTGTAGCTCATGGCATTATGTGATATTATGTTATTAATTAGTTACAACCATGACAGCAAAGTCTAAATCCGTTGTTTCATTTTTTTTTGTAAATGGACTTGCCTAGAGGAATGAAAGATTTTGAAAATGACGAAATTCAAAAAATTGAATTTATCCGAGAAAAATTTCTTTCAACTTCTAACGTATTTGGGTTTCAACTAATGGAGCCATCCCCAATTGAATTAATGTCTGTCATTGAAGCAAAAAGTGGACCGACAATTAGAGATGATGTCTATTTTTTCAATGATAAAGGCGACAGAGAGGTATCATTAAGATTTGATTTTACAGTTGGATTGACACGTTATGCAACTGAACAAAAATCCATGAAACTCCCCGCAAAAATTTCTGCATTTGGTGGTGTATGGAGATATGACGAACCTCAAAAAGGTAGATATCGCTATTTCCATCAATGGGATATTGAAATCTTTGGAAGGCAAAATACTGAAACTGATTCCGAAATCATAGAATTCACATCAAAATTTTTCTCTAATCTGGGATTGACTAACATAATTTTGAGTATATCTCATCGTAAAATTGTCCAATCATACATTTCATCCCTCTTTGAATCTGAGGATTCTGAAGTAATTTCTGACATTCTTCGAGCAATTGATAAAATCCAGAAAAAATCTGAACAGGAAATAATATCTGAATATGAGAAAAAGGGCTATCAAAAAGAAAAATTGGAAAAAATACTTGAATTTTCTAAACTTAAAGGAAGTCCTGAAGAAATTTCAAAATCTTTAGATGTTTCTCAATTTGAAAATTGGTCTGAACTAACAACTCTCTTTGAATCTCTAAGTAATAGAAATGTAAAAAATATACAAATTGATTTTGGAATTGTTCGTGGTCTTGATTATTATTCTGGTGTAGTTTTTGAAGCGTTTGATCAAACCTTTGATATTGGTGCATTAGTTGGAGGTGGAAGATATGATAACCTTCCTTCTGTTTTTGGACGAAATGATTTGGGTGCAACTGGTGTTGCTGGAGGTGTTGAGAGAATTATGTTAGCATTAGAAAATCAAAAATCCTCGTTTAAAGAAAATACTAATCGTATCTCTGTTCTGTATGTCAATGATGAAATGAAGGCAAATGCTATGAAAATCACTTCCTCATTAAGAGAAAATAATATTCCAACTGATATTGATTTGTCTGGTAGAGCATTAAAAAAACAAATGGAAAACTCCATACAGTCTAAATTCTCAATAATTGTAGGCCCAGATGAATTTTCAAATGGTATGGTAGTTGTAAGAAATATGTCAGATAGAAGTGAAAATAAAGTTAAAATTTCTGAATTATTAGAATATGTAAAAAATTATCTAGTGTAAGAATGCTCTTGTAAGCATCATTATTTCTGGGCCATTTGTTAATGTTCCAACAACTACCGCGTTGTTATTTGCCAATATTCCTGATGACACAAACGGAATTCCGCCATTAATTGTGGCTGCTTCTATATTTCCTCCAAGAAGATTACTAATCGTTTTCATATCTTCGTCATCAGTTTCTGGGTGCACTACTATTCCTTTCTCTGATGCAGTCATTACTGCACCCACTTGTTGGAACCCTGCAATTTTAAACTGCATTGTTTCTATATCTAGCACATCTTTTATTGTCTGTAAATCTTCTTTTGGAATCAATGGAGATACAATTCCTCCTTTATCGTTAACACTCATCATATTTCCTAATGCATTATTTTTTACATCTAAAATCTCGACATTGAGATCTGTATTTTTTTTAATATGCTCAAATTCTCCTTCTGAGCATGTACTTGGTAAAAGTATTCCATGATTATTCACTGCCATCAAAATTCCTAAAGCTCTTGAATTTGCAACTGAAATCTCCAATGGAGTCACTTCCAAATATTCTGATAATTTCTCTGATTTTGTATCTGCAAAACCACTAGGAAGGAATACAAATTCATCGTTTACTTTACTGTAAATCCCAATATTTGGC
>CACFJZ010000017.1 GCA_902566725.1 uncultured marine group I thaumarchaeote | reverse complement strand
TAAACCAAATCCAATACCCCAAAGACCAACTACTGTAAATACTAAAATGAGAATTTTGAGTTTCTTTGGTTGTACGTATTTGAGTTTCAATAAACAAACCAGAGTTTAGAAGTTATTAAATTATGTCTATCTTAACATTTTAAACCAACAAATTTTACACAGATTTAGTGCCAATGTAGCTCAGCCTGGTTAGAGCAATTGATTTGTAATCAATAGGTCGAGAGTTCAAATCTCTCTATTGGCTTTTAATTAATTCTAAAAGTAATGGATCTTTTTATGATTTTGATAATCAACCTCATATTGTGTCATATAACCACAATGTGGACATGAGAACAAACCTGGTACAGAAGCAGGTGCATCTCGTTCAATAACTTTTCCAGATACGGATTCAATAGATATTACATCACCTCGAGAAATTACTGCAAAATTTCTTTGCTCCCCCAAAGATTCTAAAAATTCACGAATTGCAGTAACAACTTCGTTAGTATCAATGACATCATCTTCTTCTATAGGAGACAAGACAAATTCATGATATTTGATATTTGGGATGGCAGCAACGTTGTCAGCCACATAAATGAGCAATTCATTTTGAATTGATTCTACCTCATGGCAATCAACTGTTATCATACTAAGAAGAATTTGTGATGATTATAAAAAATTAATTAAGAAATTATATGGTTAATCCTTTGATTTATCAGAATCTTGAAGATTTGGATAATAATCATCATCGGGGCAATAATTTTTGGGGGAATGTATACAATGCTTGCATTAGACGAAGTAAAAGTAGAAGATTCAGAGAAAATATCAACAATTTATTCAAGTGATGACTATACTGAAACAAGATATAGTGGAAATACAAAAAGTACAGCACAACATCTTATTGAGATAGCAAATAATTCATGGCAACAAGGATGTGAAGTAGAAGAGAAATGTTTTCTTCCCCATATGAAAACAATTATGGTTAATGACGTGATAATGTTTGTAAATTATGATGACTTTGAACATAATATTCTGGTAAGAGGAGATTCACAGTACCTTCATTTTCCAGCAGATGTGATTAGAGCAGACGAATATTTTGTTTACAAGTTTAATGTGCCAGGAAAATACGAGTATGTTTGTACACTTCATCCATGGATGGAAGGCAAGATCACCGTAGAAAGGTAATTTGAGAATAGAATTTTCGATGTTTGTACTATGTCGCTTTAAATTATAATTTCAAGTATTATGGACATGTTTAGCTACCAGAGATTTGCAAACAACAAGCCAGTATTATTGGTTGCAGTCATTGTTGGAGTAGTCGGAACACTTTCAGTTCCGGTGCTATGGCCACATGTTTACCATGGAGCACACATCTATCATTTACTTCTCCATACAGCAGGAATAGTTCTTTCAGTATTTTTGGCAATACTTTCTGTTAATGCATATTATAAAATGAGAACAAAGAAGATGATAATTACAACAGTTGCATTTATGGTGTTTACAGGCGCAGAATTTGTTCAGTTAATGGATGCAACTAAAACACATGTTTACAATATTTTAGAATCACCATCTGAAATTGCACATCTAATGATGCTTGCAATGATTGGATTACTGGCATTAGCTATATTTAGGAGGGATTGAAATTGGCAAATATGGAATCTAGAGAGGAATTAATCATTTCAGAGATCAAAAAGAATCCTGGAATTAGATTTAGAGAAGTTATGGAAAAAATTGGCCTCTCAAACGGAGTCTTGAGTTATTACATTAGAAAATTAGAAACTAACGGAACAATCAAGACACAAAGAACAACACGCGTTTCAAGATTCTTTGTCAACGATATGACTGAAGATGAATCAAAGGTCGTTTCACGTTTAAGACAAACAACTCCAAAGGCAATTCTTGTCACACTATTAGAAAATGACAGACTAGAATTCCAAGAAATTGTTTCCAATGCAGGCAAAGCAAGCGCTACAGTATCATTTTATCTATCAAAATTAGTAGCTGATGAAATTGTTTCATACAAGAAAGTTGATATGAAAAAGCAATACTTTATCGTTGAAAAACAAAGAATTGCAAACCTCATCACAGAATATCACCCAGATGTAATAGAATCTGCATCAGATAACTTGGCAGACATCATGTCATCATTATAAGATAAAATAAAAAAATTTCAGAATTTTATTCTAGGCATCCTTTTTGAGAATTGAAGCTCATTTTGTTAAGACGAGCCAGCTCAATAAGGCGTTCCTTTGAAAATCTTATTTGAGGCAGGAATTGTTTTTCCATGTTTTGTAATAAGATAGAGTGTAATTATGACTAGTCTAAGAGAATTCTATAGAGTATAGGATCTTATTTTGGAATTACTTCAGATTCGTTATGTGAGACAACAGAGTTTACAGTTTCATTCATTACCACTTCACATACATCTAAAAGATAATCTAAAATTCGTTTATTTTCATAGAGAAGGTTTTTAGAGATAACTGAATTTTCATTGTTTTTGGTTAATCCAATCATTTCGCTTATGTTGTCAAGTGATTCTTCTATTTGCATTGCAAAAGATTCTGCGTTGACATAATCACGTTCAGATACAAGATTCATGATATTATCAAAAAGCGTTATAGTTTTTTCATATTCAGGAATAATTTCTTTTGGAATATTTTTGAGATTGTTCTGAGGATTTACAACAATTTTTGCAATTAAAGATATATGATCAGCAATTCGTTCAACACAGGTGATTATTCTTTTGTAGCCAATCACTTGAGAAGTTTTTTCTAAACCTAATTGGGATAAGATATTACGGTCATCTAAAGACATTACAAGATTTCTAGTCAAATAATGTGAAAAACGGTCAATTTCATCATCCATCTGAATTATTTCTTCAGCGTATTCTAGATCATTTTTCTCAATTGCATGAATCAGCTCAAAAAACATGTTTGATGTAGATTTGTACATACGATTAAATGCCAACTCTAATTTCATCTCAGGATTTACAGTCAAGACTTTGATAGTTATGGATACAGAATCAGATTCAATTATTTCGGTTCCTACAAATTTTGTTCGAATTAATTTTATTATCATAGAGCGAACATCAGTTTCTAGTTTTGAACGTGGAGACTTTACAATAATGAAGTCATGCCCAGATGCATAAAGCGATATCACTTTACGTTTTATTGATTCAAGTGAATCAGTTTTTTTAATTTTTATGACAGGATGTGAAGATGTCTTTTGAATTATAGTATCAGGAAGAAGAGTTATAGAATAATTCGGATTATTAACAATTTTCATTGAATCTCCATTTTTTAGATTTAATCTTTCAATCCATTTTTTTGGAAGAGATATTACATATGTAGAGCCGCCACTAATCTGAAGATTTCTATGTTCAATGTTTTTGTCATCCATAGGAATCATCATAATAGCAGACCAACTTGAAGAATATTTAGAGAATGTGAGAAATTTGCACTAGGTGCCAATACAAGATAATAAGAAAAGAAAGGGATCATGAGGTTAGTTCCTCAATCGTTTTTTGATTTTTGCAATTATAACAGCTGGTGCAACAAAGTACATTCCGATGTTGAGCAGTATCAATGAGATACCCCATCCTAACATTTGTTCTTCAGTATCAACACTGACATGATTAAGTAATGTCAATGATGTTAACATTGGAGTTAGTGCTAGTTTTACTGTCTCTTTGAAGACTGGATTCTCTCTTTCATAATCAGCTACTGCTGGTGAGAAGGAGTAATAGAATTGGTTGAATCCTGTCATAAAGGCAGTGCCGGATTGTGTTGCCATGACCTTACCATCTCGAATCTCTCTCAAGAACTGAACCTGTGGAGCCATTTCAGAACCAAATGCTGCAGTTGCAATTAGACAACCACCACCCTCAGATGATTCGGATGATGTTGTTTGTGTAGAAACCATACTTGAGCTTGTTTCAGCCCAAGCTGATTGACCATTAAATTGAACTCTTTTGAGACCATCAATTCCTATTTTTTGTACTTCAGGTGCAATTGGAACATAGAGTAGTTCTTGGTTGAATTTTTGACCATCAGTTATCATCCAATTAATCATGTGCATTAATGCCTGCACAGTATTAGGATCGTTAGTTACCTTGTTCAAATCTTCGTAAAGAAGTAGATAAGTAAATGTTGCAATTGGATATGAATTTTTTCCAGGGGCATTAAGCAAACTCACACCATACCAACTTTCATGTGCTTCTGGGAGAGTTGGTGCAGCACCTGCTGAAGCATCAGCAATACTTTGCATCGAGGGTGCAACAAAGTTTGTTCCATCAGCATTTTCTACAGATGCGTATGGGATATCATTTTGAAATGCATATGCCAGTTCAATATAGCCAATTGAATATGGAGTAGTTTTTACAATAGTTGCAACACCTTCGTTACCTTTTCCACCAATACCTGTAGGCCATTCTACACTTTTTCCTGCTCCAACTTTTTCATCCCATTCTGAACTAACTTCTGCCAGATAGGAGACAAAAACAAAGGTTGTGCCAGAACCGTCAGAACGGTGAGCAACTACAATATCCTCATCAGGTAATGAAATCTCTGGATTTAACTCCTGAATTGCAGGATCGTTAAATTTTGTAATTTTTCCTAAGAAGATATCTGCAATAATAGTACCAGTTAGTTTGAGCCCAGATTCAGGAATCTCAGGTACGTTATATGCCACAGTTACTGCACCTATTGCTTCAGGTATGTGTAGTGTATTTGGTGCGGCTTCACGTTCAGCTGGTTTTAGAGGGGCATCAGATGCTGCAAAAATTACAGTTTTTGAAATGTGATTCTTTACTCCACCACCACTACCTATTGATTGATAGTTTAGTTGAACGGTCGGATACAATTCACCATATTCAACTCTCCATAGATCAATTAATGGAAATGGAAAAGATGCACCGGCTCCATCAATTTGTACGTCTACATTTGGATTTGGTTCAACAGGAGTTGTAGCAAAAGCAGATGCAGGTATTAGAAGAATCGACATGGTTAGAAGTGTTATAATTGTCGATGTTTTTTTCGTCATTACTTTACGTTATTGTTTTTAGATATACCAATGATCAGTGGAGAGTATATTGTTGATATATAGACTACATAGTCAGCTTACTTTTTTAGTTGATGAAATATCTGATAATAATGACAGATACAGAAAAAGATCAATACGAAATAATCTCTATTGAATCAAAAGTTAGAGAAGGCGTATTTCACAAAGTTGTAAAAGATTTAGAAACTGGAAAAGCTGTTTCATGTTCTTGTAAGTGTTGGACTAAAGGAAACAAGCCTTGCTATGGCATGAGAACTGTAGGTTATGATGAATAACTAACTTTACTTGGAAAATTAATTTCTTATTTGTTTCTTGATTGATGCAACTAGTGACATATTAACAATGATTAGAATTATGACTAGAATTACTGCAATAGCTATCAAGGCAATTAGAGCAGTTATGTAGAATGATAACAATTCCATTTCAGAACTAAGTGATTGGTTGTTTGATTGTTGAACAACTACGGGTTGTTCATATGTCTGAGGTACAGATTCTTCAATAACAGCAGGTTGTTCGGTGACAATAGGCTGTGCGTATGATGGAGTATCAGATTCAATCCAGGCAGATTCTCCATTAAATTGAACTCTTTTGAGACCATCAATTCCTATTTTTTGTACTTCAGGTGCAATTGGAACATAGTGTAAACTTTCATTGAATTTTTGACCATCAGTTATCATCCAGTAAATCATGTGCACGAGGGCTTGTGCAGTATCAGGATCAGTTGTTACATTATTCAGATTCTCATATACTAGCAAGTAAGTAAATGTCGATATAGGATACGAGTCATCTCCAGGTGCATTGATTATACTTATTCCATACCAACTTTCATGTGCCTGTGGAAGAGCTGGTGCAGCGCCTGCTGAAGCAGCAGCAATGCTTTGCATTGATGGTAGAACAAAGTTTGTTCCATCAGCATTTTCTACTGCAGCATAAGGAATATCATTTTGGAATGCATATGCAAGTTCAATATATCCAATTGAATATGGCGTAGTCTTTACAACATTTGCAACGCCTTCGTTGCCTTTTCCACCAATACCTGCTGGCCATTCTACACTTTTCCCTACACCCACTTTTTCATCCCATTCCTGACTAACTTTTGCCAAGTATGAGACAAAGACGAAGGTTGTGCCAGCACCATCAGAACGATGTGCAACTACAATATCTTCATCAGGTAATGAAACTTCTGGATTCAAATTCTGAATTGCAGGATCATTGAATTTTGTAATCTTTCCTAAGAAGATATCTGCAATAACCTCGCCGGTAAGTTTTAGTCCTGATTCGGACATGCCAGGCAAATTATATGCAATAGTTACTGCACCGATTGCTTCAGGTATGTGTAGTGTGTTTGGTGCAGCTTCACTCTCTGTTGGTTTTAGTGGAGCGTCAGATGCAGCAAATACTATAGTTTCAGATATGTGATTTTTGACACCTCCACCACTACCTATTGATTGATAATTCAGTTGAACATTTGGATATAATTTTCCATATTCAACTCTCCATAGATCAATTAATGGAAATGGAAAAGATGCACCGGCTGCATCAATTTGCACATCTGCGCTTGGATCTGGCTCAACAGGTGATGCTGCAAAGGCCGATGCGGGTATCAAGAGAATCGTCATTAGTAAAGACGTAGTAATTGCCACATTATGCTTAGTCATAATTCTACGTAGTTTTTTTGCATATACCGATGATCAATGTGGGGTATATTGTACTATATAGACAACGTAGATCCAAGGTAATAACTTCAGAAATGACAAAAATGTGTAAGCATTGTCAAGAGACCTATTAGCAAAGAAAAGAAATTTTCACTGGGATAGTATCTTCAAGATTACAGCTACTTGTGCAGGCGCATTTGTTTTACTAATTATTGTATTGATTTTTGGGCAGTTAATGTCAGACTCTTGGTTAATCTGGGAAAAAGAAGGATTGGCATTTGTAACAGGAGATAGATGGAATCCTGTAGAAGGACGCGAAGCTTTTGGAGCATTACCATACATTGCAGGTACTCTAGTAACATCATTGATTGCACTATGTATTGCAGTACCCCTAAGTATTGGAATTGCAATGTTTCTTTCAGAAATTGCACCTACAAGAATTCGAGAGCCAATTTCTTTTGTAGTAGAATTGTTAGCTGCAGTACCAAGCATCATCTATGGGTTATGGGGGTTATTTACATTTAGAATAGTTTTCAAAGATTGGTTTGAAAGCCCTACACATGAAGCATTAGGGGAACACATCTTTTTGTTTAGAGATGCACCATTTGGACTTGACATACTAACTGCAAGTGTTGTATTAGCTATAATGATAATTCCTACAATTTCTGCAGTTTCACGTGAGATTTTGTTAGCAGTACCTGCAATTCAAAGAGAGGCAGCATACATGCTTGGTGCAACAAAATGGGAAGTGTTTAGAATGTCAGTATTGCCATATGCCAAATCAGGTTTGATTGGCGCATCAATTTTAGGATTAGGAAGAGCAGTTGGAGAAACCATGGCAGTTACAATGTTAATTGGAAATGCAGTAGGTCCAAAGGCATTTCCATTTGGATTTTTCCAACAGGGAAATTCACTTGCAAGCATTATTGCAAATGAGTTTAATGAAGCATCGCCAGTTTCAATGTACTTTCCCGCGCTGATTGGATTAGGATTAATTCTCTTGTTTGTATCACTAGGAATCAATGTATGTGCACACTTGATAATTCGTAGAGTAACAAATGCACATGAAGGGGGTATCAAAGGATTTTGAGTAGTTCAGAACGCAGATTAGAATTTAGAAATTATTTCCAAGATAATCTTGGAAGTAGAATGGTGACAGATAAAATTGTCAAAATAATCGTCATAGCGTGTGTTGCCATCGCAATCATTCCATTAGGAAGTATCTTAGTCGATGTTGTGAGAATGGGAGTAGAAATAATCTCATTTGAATTTCTTACTGCATTGCCAGGAGCCGCAGGTTCTGGAGAAGGAGGAATTGCAAACTCAATTCAAGGTACATTCATCATGATTGGAATGACATCAGCGATAGGAATTCCAATTGGGGTTTTATCTGGAATTTATGTGGCAGAGTATGCAAATTCAAGAGTTGGAAAACTAATTAGATTTTTCAATGATGTCATGATGCAGTTCCCATCAATCGTCTTTGGAATTTTTGCATTCTTGTTTATCGTTTTAGTCTTAGGAAAATTCAATTTGTGGGCAGGAGCAATAGCGCTTTCACTAATTATGTTCCCAATAATTGCAAGAACTACAGAAGAGGCACTAAAATTAATTCCAGATACATACAGAGAAGCAGGACATGCATTAGGAATTCCAAAAGCAATTGTTACAGTTAAGATCTTACTTACAGCAGCAAAAGGCGGAATTGTTACAGGGATAATGTTGTCAGTTGCAAGAATTGCAGGAGAAACTGCTCCACTAATTATGACAATTTTAGGAAGTAAGGGATGGTTTAGAGGTACAGAAACTGCAATGGATGCATTACCACTAACAATTTGGAGATTATCACTTTTACCATATGATGAAGCGGTGATGTTTGGTTGGGGCGCTGCACTAGTATTAATTACAATACTTCTTGTGCTAAACATGAGTGTTCGATATCTTGTTCTTCATAGGAAAGGAGGATCTGGATCACTTGGAATGTTCATGCGCATAACAGGAGGTAAAAAATAATGGAAATGAATGCATTAGATGTTTTAAACGCAATGAAGAATGATGAACAGCCATCAACAAAAAGAAATGAGCCAGAAAAAGAAATACCAAACAATATGACAGGCGATGGCAAATACAAAGTTTTGATTGAAAACTTAGCTGTTGCGTACAATGGAAAAAAGGCAATCAAGAATATCAATATGAAAATTCCAGATAAAGCAGTTACAGCATTAATTGGTCCATCAGGATGTGGAAAAACTACACTTTTACGAACGATTAACAGAATGCACGATTTAACAAAAGGTGCAGAAGTCACAGGTAAAATCATCATTGATGGAGAAAATGTTTACGATTCCTACATCAATCCAATTTTACAAAGAAGGAAAATTGGAATGGTGTTCCAGAAACCAAATCCATTTCCAACAATGTCAATTTGGGACAATGTTGCAGCAGGATTGAAGCTCAACGGTGTAAAAGACAAGAGCATCCTAAACGAGATTATAGAAGATTCATTAAAGATGGCATATCTATGGGACGAGGTAAAAGATGAGTTGAAAAAACCTGCAGTTGCATTATCAGGAGGACAACAGCAAAGACTGTGTATTGCAAGAGCGCTTGCTATACAACCAGAGGTATTACTTATGGATGAGCCAGCATCTGCACTAGACCCAATTGCTACACAGAAAATTGAACAAACAATTATCGAATTAAAGAAACATTATACAATAATTATTGTAACACATAACATGCAACAAGCACTTAGGGTTTCAGATAGAACAGGCTTCATGTATTTGGGAGATTTGGTCGAATATGACAAAACTGAAAAGATTTTCAAGAATCCAGAAAAGGAACTGACTGCAAATTACGTACAAGGGAGATTTGGATAGTTGGCACGACTTATTGATCCTGCAATTGAAAAAATTGTCTAATACTATTTATGAGATGGGTCAAGATGCAATTACATGTTTTTCCTTAGCCGTAGATTCATACCTAGAAGATAGACAAACAGCGCCACAAGTTCATGATTTATCAGAAAAAATTCGAAAAAATTACTACAGTGTAGAAGACCAGATTTTTGATATCATGTTAAAATATCAACCAATTGCAGAAGACTTTCGATTTATTAGATCATCAACAGAAATTGCTTACGCATATTCAAGATTTGGAAGGTATGCATACGATATGTCACTTGTTAGAGAAACCTATGGTGGAGTAACAGAATGTGTCAATGAAGGATTAACCGAAACATCAACTAGAGTAAAAAAGATGATTCGTGATGCAGTAGTTTCGTTTAAGGAACTAGATATTAGAAAAGCAATCGAGATTGAAACAAGAGAGGAAAAAGTTGATAAAATTTATCGTGAAAGAATTCCTCAATTAGTTAACTCAGATAACACAAAATGTGCATTAATGGAGACATTGATTTTGAGATATTTGGAAAGAATTGCAGACCACGCTGTTTTCATGAGCGATGCAGTAAACTATATTGTCACAGGAAAACATAAGATAGAACCTAGTGGTTGATTTTTATTTCAGCTGAAAATTTTTTCAAACATAAGTAATGGATATTTTACAACTAATCCAATCGAATCTGTTAACTCCAATAGTTCTTTTCTTCCTGTTTGGAATTATTGCAGCACGAATAAAATCTGACTTGAAGATGCCAGAGGCAATTTCAGAGTTTTTGCCGATATATCTTCTAGCCGCTATTGGACTTCATGGCGGAATAGAGATGAGAAAGACCGGTTTTGAGGAAATGTTAGTCCCAATGTTAGTTGCAATTGGTCTTTCGTTGTTGTTTACACTAAATCATTATCAAATTTTACGAAGACTAGGAAAATTCAATATCTTTGATTCATATGCATTAGCATCAACTTATGGCGCAGTAGGTGCTGTAACATTTTCAGTAGGTTTATCATTTCTCAAAAATCAAGGAGTCTCATCAGAAGGATATTTGGCTGCAATTCTTGCAGTTTTAGAACCTGTTGCATTCATCTTGGCGATATTTCTTACAAACATGGCAGTATCAAAACAAATTCGTACAAAAAAACAGTCTTTTGCAGATGATGAAGAATTAGAAATTGGAATGAAACAGTCAAGCACAAAACTATCTCAGGTGTTAAAAGAATCAATCACAGGAAAGGCAATCGTTATTCTACTAGGAAGTATTGTGATTGGTTATATCATAGGAAAGGAAGGTTTTGAACCAATTAGTATTGTATTTGATGAACTATTCACAGGTGCAATTGTAATTTTCATGATTGAGATGGGAATAATTGCAGGACAGAGATTAGAGGATATCAAGAAGGTAGGAATATTTCTTACAGCATTTTCAATAATCATTCCAACATTTAATGGAATTATAGGAGTGCTAGTTTCAACAGCACTAGGATTAAGTTTAGGAGGAGCAGTCATGTTTGGATTACTCTTAGCAAGTGCATCATTTATTGCAGCACCGGCAGTGTTACGTTATGCAATTCCACAAGCAAATCCAAGTTTGTACATTACATCTGCATTAGGCATTACATTCCCGTACAACATTATCGTATTACTTCCAATCATGTTTACCATATCAACGTGGGTTCATGGAGAAGGAACAATAGACTTATTCAATTATGTGTCAAAGGTGTTCATATGAAACTCTATGATGTAAAATTACTCACAGTTACATGTGAATTCTTGGCACAAAAAAATGTCATTGAAATTTTGAAAGATCATGACATTACAGGATATACCACTTACGAGGTAGAAGGAAATGGAGCAAAAGGACTGCGGGGCCAGGGATTCAAAAATGAGAAAAATGTAAAAATCGAAGTAGTTATGCGCGAAGAAAAATTATCTGGCGTGGTAGAGGATATTTCAAGAACATTATTTCCAGATTTCGCCATAATTCTGTATGTCAGCGATGTAGGCGTAGTTAGAACAGAAAAATTCTAGGAAGAGTTTTCATCAGTACATAGAGTTGGAATTTTGTTGCTTGTTTTAGTTACAGCAGATATCAAAGTAGATAGTTGAGGATTAGAAATCGAATACATTGTCTTTTTTCCTTCATTTCTTGATTTTACAATTCCACATTGTTTTAGAGTCTTGAGATGATGTGAAACAAGTGGTTGATCTTTTTTTAATTCCTCAACAAAATCATTGACACATAATTCATCGTCTTTTTGTAATAATTCTAAAATTTCAAATCTAGTTTCATCACAAATACACTTCAAAAGTGCAGGACCATTCATATCAATCAATGTTTATATCAACCCATATTTATATAAGGATTATGACTAGAGACATTCTATTTGTGTGCGTAGAAAATGCAGGCAGAAGCCAAATGGCTGAAGCATTTTTTAGAAAATTTACAGAAGGTAAATTCAATGTAAATAGCGCAGGTACTGTTCCATCTGGAAATCTAAATCCGGTAGCAGTAGAAGTAATGAAAGAAATTGGAATTGATATGACAAAGCAATCTCCAAAGACAATATCTAATTCAATGATTTCTAATTCATTTAAGACCGTTAACATGGGATGTATGGATAAAGAATCATGTCCAGCACTTTTTGTAAAAGATGTTATAGAGTGGAATATACCAGATCCAAAAGAAAAAACAATCGAAGATGTGAGAAAAATACGTGATCAGATTAAATCAGAGGTTTTGAGTTTAATAAAATCAATAGATGATGAAAAATAATGGCTTATTCAAATTTACAGATTTTTACAGTTGAATTAATTGGAACATTCATTCTTGTAGTTTTTGCTACAGGTTCAATTGTATTAGATGCAGAGATGTTCAACGGTGAGTTGGGAATTCCGTTTGCAGCAGTTGCACCATTTGTGGCATTAGTAATCGGAGTATATTCATTTGGAAAGGTATCACTTGCACACTTCAATCCAGCAGTTACAATCGGGTATTATATCACAGGGCACATATCAAAGATTCAAGTTTTGTATTATTTTGCAGCAGAAATAATTGGTGCCATACTAGGTTCATTATTTGTCTTAAGTGTGATTGGAGATAAGGCAGATCTTGGAGCAAATATACCAAACTTTGACTTTTCTTTACTTTTGATATTTCCAGTAGAAGTTTTGGCATCGGCAATGCTTATGGGCGTCATATTTTATGTCGTATATACAAAAGGCTTGAGAGGATTTAGCGGCATTGCAATTGGTGGAATAGTTGGATTAGATATTTTGTTTTTGTCATTTATTTCAGGTGCATCTATGAATCCTGCCCGCGCTCTTGCTCCAGCATTATTATCAGGAGTAGTAGAAAATTTGTGGCTGTACTGGACTGCACCATTTGTAGGAACTATAATTGCAGCAGTTGCGTTCAGAGGAAAATTCAAAGCACAAAGACAACGTGAAGCAAAATCCTGAAAAATCAATAAATATCTGAGAAATTAGGCACGAATATGGCAAAAAGTATTAGCTGTCACGATGCAGGAAAAGATTGCGGATGGTCTGCAAACGCTCCAACAGAAGAGGAACTAATGGTGGTAATTGAGGAGCATGTGAAAGCAGAGCATAAAGAAATCGAGTTAACACCTGAAAATGTGGCCAATATCAAGACACTCATTAAAGATATCTAGAGTTAGTCAATCATCTGTGAGAATTTCTCAATTGCAGAGAAAAAGTTTTTTCTTTGCGTAGAGTTTTTTGCAAATTCAATCATCTCACACATGTTTAGATAATTCAAGATTGTATCAAACTCAGGAATGTTTTGTTTGCGAAGTAATTGTAAAGTATCCATATTTGTCATCTCAGTTCCGTTGTAATGACGATTTGAGTAATAGAATCTTATTGCTTGAGATAATTTTTCATGTGCATCTTTGAATAATTCTTCGTCGTAGAGATTTTTTGCTTCACTTAACATTTCACGAGTAAGATCAGTGTAACTAATTGTATAACTATCATTCTTCACTACAATTGGAATTTTTATACTTGATTTTGTTTTTGTTTTTGACTGTTTTTTAGAAATTAAGACTGCAACAGCAATTAATCCAATTATCAAAGGAATTATCCATAAAAGAGAAGTTTCAAGTTCTGCATCAGGTCGTTCTAGAGAAACATTTGATATTTGACTATTTTGAAATTCTGCTGTAATTGATGCCTCATTGTCATCATTTTCATAAGGTACAGATACCGAAATTTGATCATCAGTTACATCAAAGTTTGGAGGTTGTTGTATTAGACCCTCATTGGATAACTGTTCATCTAAGGCTTGAAATTCAGGGTTTTGTTGTAATTGCTGCATTAATTGCTCTTGTAATTGCATTTGTTCTCGAATTTCATCTCGGAATTGCTCTGTATTTTGTTCAACTAGAAATGGGCGTTCTGTTGGATTAAGAGGGGAGTTTTGGAGTTCAGCTGCCATCTGATATTCACGTAACAATTCTTCAGCATATTGAAGAGTTTGTTGTTCTTGTTGAGTCAAAGTAGTGCCTGATTGTTGTCCACCTTGTTGTTGTCCACCTTGTTGTTGTCCACCTTGTTGTTGTCCACCTTGTTGTGTAGATGAACTAGACTGACTTTGCATTCCAAGATTATCATCAAATGCATGTTCATACCGCGGATTCATTGTAACATAAACATCATCACATGAAAAATCAACAGAGGTGGTAAAACCTACATTATCCCCATCATCCAATATCAATCCATATTTTTCGAGAAAAATTTCAGATTCCTCAGAAGTTTCTGGATGTCCATACTGGGCCAATGCAGGTAACATAACATAACGTCCTAGTTCAGAAAGAGGAACAGCAGAATAAGGTATTACTAAAATATGATTTGTAAATAGTGTTAAAGTTTTACAAGTTTCGTCAATTTTTAGGAAATCTACACTTTGAAAACTTGAAACTGTTACATCAACAGGAATACCATAATTGTTTTCTAATACATGTTGCATGAAAACAGAATTACCATTCTCATCAACTTCTTGTATGATTAATCCCGAATTAATTCCAAAAACATGGTTACTTTGTGGAGAAACAAATCCACCGCCACCAAAGGCAGCAGTTCCAAAAAATGGAATTATTCCTAATAGTAATATACAAACACCAGCAGATTTTTTCAAAATTATATCACAATTCTATATTTACCATATACAATGTAAATATTAGCAGCTAAAATTACTGCCGATGCAATTAAGAACCAATCTTTGATACTAACCTGTTCGAGTTCCCGATCAATTTCATCACTAATATTTTCAAAAATTTCGTTTAGACTATTATTGTCAACAGATTTGTAGTAATTTCCATTAGCAGAAGAAGCTATTGCAGTTAGTTCTTCTTCATTTAATTCAGCATATAGAGGATTCCCATAGATGTTTGTTCCTAATAACACAGGTTCTTCAGAACCCATACCAATTGTATGAATTTGGATTTTTTTCTGAAGTGCGTATTGAATGGCCTCATTTGGAGTAACAACGCCAGCATTATGATCACCATCACTTAGTAAAATTACAACTTTTTTCTTATTAGGAATTGAATCAGCCATATCAATGCCTAAGACTAGACCATCACCTATTGCAGTTGCACCATCTCTTTGCTTAATTGCTTGTAAATCATCAATAGTTTTTTGTTTAAATGGAGTAAGATAGGAAACAGTAGTTGCTCCAGACTCAAACAAGATTATGCCAGCATGATCATTTGGTTCCAGATTATTTACCAAAATCTCTGCAGCAGCCTTTGCAGATTCTAATCTTGTTGGAAGATAATCAGTTGCAGCCATACTTCCGGAACCATCAAGAACGAGTACAACATTAACACCTTCCTGAACATTTTCAAGAGGGATACGAGGATCAGCAAGACCAATTATTATTAAAGAAACAGCAACTAGAAGCATAATAAATGGAAGATGCTTTCTTAGTTGGGATTGGGATGAAATTGAATCTTTGACTAGTTGTAAATTACTAAACTTGAGTGAATTTGATTTTTTTGTTTTTGTGTAAAATCTATACAGATAGTAAAATCCAGGAAGTACAAATAATGCAAGTAAAACATACCAGTATCCAAATTCATAATCCATATCTAACGCCTCATCCTACGATCAAAGAATTGTCTTAACGCCTTATCAAATGGAATTTGTTCAGAGACATTTACCATTTCAACTTTAATTTTTGTAATATCATTTTTGATTTTTTGAGAAGTTTCTAGAGAGTTTTTTGTAAATGCATCTCTAAAGTTTTGATCAGATGTGTTTACTAACAATTGTTCTCCAGACTCCATATCTTCAAGCATGGTATATCCAATGTCAGGTAATTCAGATTCACGTATGTCAGCGAGATTTATCAAAACTACATCATGACGGTTTTTAAGAAATTTTAATGGACGTAAGAAACTTGGAGAAAGATAATCAGATATTATGAAAATCACACTATGTTGACCAAGAACATGATGTAACTGTAGCAGTGAAGACTCTATGTTAGTTTTTTTACTTTTAGTTTTATGAGATAAGAGTGCTCTAAGTAAGGTAAGGCTGTGTCGTCTTCCTTTTCTTGCAGGAATGAATTGTTCAAGAGTATCAGTAAAAATTCCCAGACCCACACTGTCATTATTTTTCATTGCAGAAAAGATAATGGAAGCAGCAACTTCATGTCCAATAGATTTCTTACTTTTATTGAATCCAAACTCATTACTTGCAGAATAATCAAAAATGACATATACACGCAAGTCACGTTCTTCTACGAACTCTTTTACATGTAATTTGTTCGTGCGAGCAGTAACATTCCAGTCAATATGCCTAACATCATCACCAAGCACATATTCTCTAACTTCTGAAAACTCAATTCCTCTACCACGAATTTTAGATTTGTAGCTACCTGTCATCATTCCATCAACCAAACCTTTGGTTTTGATTTCAAGTTCACGAATACGTTTTAGAAGATCTTTGATTTCAGACAATTGGATTCTATGGGGCACGTACTTTTTCTAAGATTTTATTAATCAAATCATCAGATGTGTTACCTTCAGCCTCAGCTTCAAATGTTAAGATAATTCTGTGACGTAAAACATCATTTGCAATAGATTTTATGTCTTCAGGAATAACAAAACCTCTTCCCGACAACAATGCATGTGCTTTTGCTGCAAGTATTAACCAGATGGATGCACGAGGGGATGCACCGAATTCTATAACACCGTCCAATTCAAGGTCGTAGTTTTTTGGATTTCGTGTAGCATCAACTATACTTGATACATACTCTTCAATTTTTTCATCTGCATAAATTTTTTGGACAAAATTTTGAATTTCCAGAATTTTTTCTTTGGATACAATGTTTTGTGCAGTTGGTTTATGTTCCTGAGTATTTCTTTGTATGATTAATTTTTCATTATCTTTTGAAGGGTAGTCAATTATTAGTTTAAGAGCAAACCTATCAACTTGAGCTTCAGGTAATCGATAAGTTCCTTCACTCTCAATTGGGTTCTGAGTTGCAAGAACCAAAAATGGTTTTTCAATTTCATATGTATCACCGTGTATGCTTACTTGTCGTTCTTGCATTGCTTCAAGTAGAGCCGATTGAACTTTTGGGGGTGCACGATTAATTTCATCGGCAAGTATCAAATTACTAAAAATCGGACCTTTTTCTGTTGTGAATTTTTCATTTTTGTTATCATAAATTTTTGTTCCAATAATATCAGCAGGTAGTAAATCAGGAGTAAATTGAATTCGACAAAAGTTTGAGCTAAGTGTTTTTGATAGCGTGTCAACCATTTTGGTTTTTGCCAAACCTGGTACACCTTCTAAGAGAACATGTCCATCAGCCATCATTGCAATAACCAATTTTTTTATTACTTGTTCTTGACCAACTATGACCTTTTGTACTTCGTCAACAATTTCCATTATTTGTTCAGCATATTGTTTTGATTGCTCGTTTAGAGACTGAATTTCAGGATTTGTGGAATTGTATGATGATTCTACAGTCATAATATTCACTATTTTTTTGATTTTTGAATATAATAATGATCACAAGATAACCATAGTTGTACTATATCTAATATGACAAAAAATAGCAAGTCTAAATATCTAAAATAAAGACATGGAATAGAGGGGTAGAAATTTGGAGAAAAAAGAATTACCGATGGTTGATTCTACAGAAATACCAGAATCACTTGACTGTACCACATGCTTACTTCCTATGCAATATCAAAAGAAGGTTGATGGAAAGTTTGTATGGCAATGTTTTAGATGTGGGAAGAAATATTTTGTTTTTATAGAAAACGGGAAAACAATTATTGAAGAAACATGGGGACCCCCAAGATAAATTCATGTATAGTAAAATAGGAGATTATTCATGAGTGAATCTGAAACTTTTGGTGCTGAAAAAGGATCTGGAAAAGAGCTTGTACAATGGATGAATGAAGAAGCAAAGAAACGTAAGCAAAAATTTGAAGCCAGATTATATGATTATACCATAAAGACAGAAAATTTTGGAACATTCGAGATGTTTTCATGGATGGGAGATGTCAAAATTGCAAGAAGTTTGATAGTTAAAGCAAGTAGAAAATTTCGAGTGAAAGTAATCGAAGGAGGATACAAAGCAAAAGAGAAAATTTACAGTACAAAAAAAGCAGATTTTGCAATGGTAAGAAAAGGAGATAGAGTGATAGGACATCTAAAATTCACTACAGCAAGATTTGGAAAAGGTGATTGGGAATTAGTTGAGGAAGAGAGAAAATGATAACTATTGGGATTGTTGGAACAGGTATGCTTGGTGAAGCAGTAGGACTTCATCTAATGGATGTAGGTTACAAAGTTATTGTATTCAATAGAACAAAAGAAAAAACAAGAAAACTGAAAGAGAAAGGAGCTAAAGTTGCAGAGACACCAAAACAAGTTGCAGAAAATTCTGATGTAGTAATCACAGTAGTAAAAGATGCAAATGCAGTAAGAGATGTAATTTTTGGAGAAAAAGGAATCATGGAAGGTAAACACAATGGAATGTGTATTGCAGATATGAGTACAGTTAATCCAAATGCAACAAAAGAGATTTCAAAACAGGTTACTGAAAATGACGTAGACTATATGGAAATTCCAGTCATGGGAGGACCAAATGTGGCAATAAAAGGAAAGTTAGTCATCATGGCATCAGGAAAAAAAGAGATTTTTGAAAAATGTAAACCACTTTTTGAATCAATAGCAGAACAATCAATATACTTAGGAGAAACAGGTACTGCGCATTCAATAAAACTTGCAATGAACTTACAAATTGCGATGTTAGCATTGGCACTTTCAGAAGGAATTACATTGACAAAAAAAGCAGGATTTGACCCAGAAATATTTCTCAAAATATTGAATTCCACTTATTTCAAGACAGGTATGAGTGAAGGAAAAGCGTACAAGATGGTTGATGAGAATGTAGAGCCAACATTTACTCTTGCTAATCTCAAAAAAGATTTGGATACAATCAATGATGCTGCAGAATCCTTTGATAGTGAATTACCTATGGCAAAGATTGCAAGAAAAATTTATGCAGATGCAACAGATGCAGGATTTGGTGATCTAGATTATACAGGAATAATTTCATACATTAGAAAATTATCAAAAAAATAAATTTTTATCAATATAGATTATGTCAGAATTGAGTCATTTTGTTCGTTCCCAATCAATAGTAGCATAGCATTTGTAGAATGGTTTATCTAAGAATACATAAGCTTCAATATCTCTATCCTCAAAGGAATTAACTTTCAAGATGTTTTCTTGTCCAAAAGCTAAGACTTCTCCATTGTATGATTCGATTATTATATTGACAGGAACTTTTTCAAATGAATTTTCTCCATTTACAAATTGTCCAAACATGTTTACAGTTCCAAAATCATCCTGTTTGCATGAGAAATTAGTTATTCCAACCGAAGAACTTCCTAATTCAGGATCTATGTTTTCATTTTTTGGATTAGAATTATTAGAAGAATTTTGATTAATATTTTCCTTTTCAGAAGAAGTAGATTCTTTTTGAGTTACATCATTTGTTTTGTTTTTAGGAGGAGGGATAGTTAGATTATCTAATTTTAGAACATTTTTCATTGATTTATCATTATCCACATTGATATTTTGAAGTATGATATCCATCAGTGTAAATGCAAAATTTTCATCAATTATCGTATAATCTTCATACATGAAAACCTGTATTACTTTGTCATATAACACACATTGAACAAAATGAGTTTCATCTCCAATTGCATTAGTGACATTTACTGTTTTATCATATAGACAATCACCTGTTTCAGCTGTTGTTCCACTCATATCTGCACGTTCATAAATTCGTTCATAGCTATAATCATCATATGAGATATCTTCTTCAGTTACAGTTTCATCAATTATAACATTTTTTACATAAACTTGTTCTTCAAGAAAACTCTTTGCTAGTTCATTAGATTGAAATTGAAAAATTTGCATCATGACATATGGAACTTCAAAGTCAGTGTGAACAGCATCAAATTCTCTTGAAAAATCAGTTAGTATTTTTTGAGAACTAATTGAGTCAGTATTTATAAAAGATATTGGTTTTGATGCTCCTTCGTGATATTTCCAGATAACAGGTTCTATCATATCAATTTCTTCTTGAGTAGGAAATAATTCTTCAAATACTACATCAGAATTTTCTTCCAATAATTCATCAGTGTAATTATTACCATATACTTCCTTTAACATTTCTTCCATAGTTTTTGGTTGTAATTCTTCAGGTAGAGGTTTCTTATCTGGAAGATAAACAGTTGTTTGATAATTGTAGAATTTGATATCATCAATTGTACCAGAAATAGAACCATCAGATATCGAATCTTCTACTAAAGGAAAAATTCTCAAGTATTGTAGATCATCTGTTTCCCATCCAGTTGCATTTTGTTCTTCAATTAATTTTCGATAATCATCATCTTCAAAAAATCTTACAGTTAAGTTCTCACCAGAGCGTACATATTCAACC
>CACFJZ010000016.1 GCA_902566725.1 uncultured marine group I thaumarchaeote | reverse complement strand
CACTTGCAGTAAAAATTAATTCAAAAAACATTATGGAAGTTTGTGATCTATCAATAGATTCTGCATATGATTTTTTTACAAAATTGGAATTAAATGATACAGAACAATTCATTGCACGTGATATTTTAAAAGAAATTAAAGAAAGATTAGAATTTTTGAGAAATGTAGGACTAAATTATTTATCATTAAATCGTTCTAGTGCAACACTTTCAGGAGGAGAATCACAGCGAATCAGACTAGCAACACAAATTGGTTCTAATTTAACAGGAGTCTTGTACGTATTAGATGAACCTACAATAGGATTACATCAAAGAGACAATGCAAGATTAATCAAAACATTATCAAAATTACGGGATTTGGGAAATACCGTTATTGTGGTAGAACATGATGAGGAAATTATTAGAAACTCAGATTGGATTTTAGATTTAGGACCAGGTGCAGGAGTACACGGAGGTAACGTAGTATTTGAAGGGACATTAAAACAAATTCTCAATAATCATAAATCAGTAACAGGAGATTATCTTAAAGATCATAACTTAATCAATATTGAAGACAAAACAAGAAACCAAAAAGGCAAAATTGTTGTTAAAGGTGCGCAAGAAAATAATCTAAAAAACATAGATGTGGAATTTCCATTAGGATATCTAATTTCAGTAACAGGAGTTTCGGGTTCAGGAAAGTCAACTCTCATCAATGACATTTTACTCAAAGCTCTATCGTCCTATTTTTATAAAACCACAGGTCTTCCAGGGAAACACAAAGATGTTGCAGGAGTAGAAAATATAGATAAAATAATTTCAATTGATCAATCACCTATAGGAAGAACTCCAAGATCAAATCCTGCAACATACATTGGAGCATTTACACCAATTAGAGAATTATTTGCAAATACAGAATTATCAAAAGAACGAGGATATACTCCAGGTCAGTTCTCCTTTAATGTTCCAATTGGTAGATGTTTTGCATGTGAAGGAGACGGAGTAAAAAGAATCGAAATGCAGTTTTTGTCAGATGTTTATGTAAAATGTGACGAATGTAACGGAAAAAGATACAACTCAGAGACATTAGGTGTGATGTACAAAGGGAAAAATATTGCAGATATACTACAAATGACAGTAGAAGAGGCCTTAAAATTTTTTGAAAACATACCAGTAATAAAAAAGAAATTAGAAACTGTCCTAGATGTAGGATTAGGATACATAAAGCTTGGACAGTCTTCAACTACATTATCGGGAGGAGAAGCACAAAGAGTAAAACTAGCATCAGAATTATCAAAAAGAGGAACAGGAAAAACACTTTACATTTTAGATGAACCTACAACAGGATTACATTTTGCTGACGTACAAAAATTACTGGATGTCCTAAACAGATTAGTAAACATGGGAAATACAGTAATTGTTATCGAACACAACATGGATGTCATAAAGAATTCAGACTGGATTATAGACTTGGGACCAGAAGGTGGAGACGAAGGAGGAAATTTAGTCGTATCTGGAACACCAAAAGAAGTGGCAAATTATTCAAAAAGCTATACTGGAAAATATTTGAAAAAAGTGATAAAGAAATGACTTTTGATATATCAAAGATTTCCATACCAAAAGAGCCTGGAATTTATTTGATGAAGGATTCTAAAGAAGAGATTATCTATATTGGAAAAGCCAAAAATTTGAAGAATAGAGTAAGATCATATTTTTTGAAAAATCAAAATTATAAAACACAAAAACTAGTATCAAAAATTGCAGAAATAGAATTTGTATTAACAGATAATGAAAGTGAGGCATTTTTGCTTGAATCAAACATGATTAAGAGATACAGACCAACATACAATATTGAATTAAAAGATCAGCAGAGATACACGTATCTTAGAGTTACAGACGAAAAATTTCCAAGATTAATGGTTGCACGAAGAACACGTAATGGAGAGTTTTTGGGAAAAGGAAAAATTTTTGGTCCATTTACAAAAGGTAGTTCAAAGCTTCTAACAATAGGATCATTACGAAAATCATTCAAAGTTAGAATTTGTAAGACGCTACCAAAGAAAGTATGTTTAGAATATCATATAGGAAATTGTGATGGACCATGTGAATTCAAAGAAGCACAAAAAGAATATGGGAAAAATATTGCAGATCTGGAATCAATATTAAAAAGTAAACAACAGATGAAGGAATTTACAAAAAAATTGCAAAAACAAATGGAAGATGCATCAGAGTCGCAACAATTTGAAAGAGCAATTGAGATTAGAGATACACTTCAAAGATTAGGAAGTATAGATTCAGGTAAAAAAATGGAAGATGCAAAAAAATCTGATGAAGAATATTTTGGAATAAGATATGGAAAACAAGATGCCATGATTATGACATTTCGACAAACACATGGGGTAATTAGAGACAGTGAAAAATTTTCCTTTGATCTTATAGGAGATAATAATTTTACAAATTTCTTATATCAATATTATACAACACATCAAATTCCAAAAACAATTGTTACAAGTGAGGAAATTGAAGAAAAAGAATCACTTGTAAAAGCATTAACAGATAGAGTAGGATTTGTAGTGAAGATAATTGTTGGAAATAAAGGTAAAAGAAAAGAAATGATTGGATTAATTCAACGTAATTTAGAATTAATTCAGAATAAAGATGCAGAGCCAGGACTGGTGGAATTAAGAGATGTTTTAAGATTACCAACAATTCCACGAGTAATAGAATGCTTTGACATATCAAATCATGGAGATGAATATGCAGTTGGTTCGATGGCAAGATTTGTAGAGGGAAAGCCTGACAAAGCAGGATATAGGAAATTTAAGATTAAAACAGTTTCAGGAAGAGATGACTTTGCAATGATTAATGAAATTGTTGGTAGAAGATATTCACGTTTAAGAAAAGAAAAAAGTAAATTTCCGGATTTAATAGTAATTGATGGAGGAAAAGGACAACTTAGCGCTGCAATTTCTGCGTTAAAAGAAGTTGGAATTGAGGCACCCTGCGTTTCACTTGCTAAAGAAAATGAAGAAATTTTTGTTCCAAATAAAGCAAAATCAATTGTAATTAAAAAGAATAAAGATTCAATTAAAATTTTACAACGTATTAGAGACGAGACACATAGATTTGGTGTTGCATATAACAGAAGTTTAAGAAAATTTGATTAACAGAAATTATCGAGAGAAATTTCACGTAACGGTTGTGCAGAAAAACCAAGTTTATTCAAATCTAGTGCAAATTCATCAACAAATCCATGAATTGTGTATACTCTTTCAGCTTCGGATTCTTTGACAAGTTGAATTAATTCATTATAATCACAGTGATCACTTAATGGAATGGAATAATCAGTTCCTCTTGAAAAGCCAAATTTTTTTGAATTTGCCCATCCACTAAAGCCAATTGTAATAACATCATACTTTGTTTTCATGTGTTTGATGAAATTGTTTTTTGCACTCATCATAGGAGCTACCATAACCCAAGGTTTTTTGTCTAAGAGACCTTTAGATTCAGCTTCTGTATGACCAATAGAATCTTTAAGTGGAACACCCATGGAACGATGTAAATCATTCATTTTTTTAACAGAGTCATGATAGTAGATTGGATCCCAGTCTCCAAACAATTGAGATAGAGTTTGTGCTTTACCCAACTCATATCCAAGAAGTAATACAGGTTTTCCTTTTGAATACAAATTTGCAATAATTTCGTTTACCTGTTTAACAATTTCAGTTACAGGAGGAAGAACAAATTCAGGAAGTCCAAAGGTACATTCGGTAATCAATGTTTTACATTTAGGGATCTCTGCAGCTTTTAGAAATCCACGGTCACGAGTAGAAATATCACCAGTATAGAATATGTCATCAAAGAGTAGTCCTTTGGAGCCAAAGATATGTCCACTATCTACAAGAGTAAAATTGTCTAGTGAATCAGTAGAATTTTTGAGCGTAAATCCTCGTAATTGTGCAATTTTGTTGGTTTCAGTAGAAGAGAGAATTGTACCATCACCACTGTTTGGAAGGTGATCAATATGAGCGTGTGAGACAAAATGTACTCCCTGATTTTGTATTTTTTTTGGATCTAGATATACAGTAGATGAAGAATCACTACACTCAATACCATTTTTTGTTAAACGAATATTTCTCAATAATACATATCATACAGATTTGATTATAAATTACAAGTTTGATCGAATGTTAACATAGCGTTTAATTTATTGCATGAGTAAAATCAGATATTGAAAAATCTAGGAATATTGATTTCAGGGAGAGGAAGTAATATGGAATCAATTCTCAAAGCAATAAAAAAGAAAAAAATTCCTATTAGACCTGCAGTGGTAATTTCAAATAAACCAGATGCAAAAGGATTGAAAATTGCAAAAAAAATGGGGATTCAAACAGAAGTGATCGATAGTTCAAATTACAAAGGAAAAAGACAGCAATTTGACAAAGATGTAATTGTCATATTAAAAAAATACAAAGTTACACCAACTAACGGATTGGTTTGTCTTGCAGGATTTATGCGAATTATTAGTCCATATTTCATTAAAAAGTATAAAAATAGAATTTTGAATATTCATCCAGCATTATTACCATCATTTCCAGGATTAGATGCACAAAAACAAGCAATAGACTTTGGTGCAAAATACTCTGGATGTACAGTTCATTTTGTGGATGAAGGAGTGGATACAGGTCCAATAATTTTACAAGAAATTGTAGAAGTTAGTTCTAAGGACACAGAAAAAACGCTTTCAAAGAAGATTCTTGTTAGAGAACACAGAGCATATCCTAAAGCAGTAGAGCTTTTTGCAAGAAATAAAATAAAAATCAAAGGTAGAAAAGTAAAAATTTCTAATTAATTATCAGGTCCACCAAAAAAATAGAGTACACTAAGTTTTTTCTTATTTCCAAAAAAATAATGTTTAGTATCTTTGGGAACAAAAAATGCTTTACCTTTTTTTAAGATATAATCCTTATTTTTGATTTTTAAAAATCCATCACCTTCTAAAATGTAATACATTTCATCAGAATCGTGTGGAAGTTGGGTATCTTCTTCTCCAGGTTTCAAAATTAAGATTCCAGCAGCAAGATTTTCTTTGTTTAGAAATGTATCAAAATATGAATTTCCTTTGTTTATTTTCCGAATATAGTCATTGGTGTCATACTCAAATTTCATTTTACTCTGCAACTACATGGTAAAAATGACGTTGTGGGGGAGCTGCCATAAAAGCACCTAATTGGCCATGAAATTGTTCATGTTCGGGACTTTGATGCATTTTTTTAAATTGATCAAAATTTTCAAATTCTACCATTATTCTTTTAGAACCATCTTCACCTTCAAGTAGACGACGAGAAACAAATCCTTCAAATTTTGAAAGAATCTTGTTAGAATCTGTAATCCAAGTCTTAAATTCAGGAATTTTTTCCTCTTTTAGACTTACATCTACAATTGCTACGAACATAAAACTAGTTTTAATTCACCAAATAATTTCCTTTCTACGATTTTCAAGGATTTATTATTAGCTTTGAGAATTTACCATCATTGACAGGAACAAAAATTGATGGAATTGAGGTTGCAAAAAATGTTAAATCTCAAGTTAAAGAAATTGTTGATGATTTAAAATCAAAAGGAGTAAATCCATGTCTTGCTACAATTTTGGTTGGAGATAACCCTGCATCAGCAACATATGTCAGAAATAAACACAAAGCATGTGATGAAGTAGGAATCTTAACAAAAGATCATACCCCAGCAGCAAACATTACACAGAACGAATTAAACGAATTGATTCAAAAATTAAATGATGATGATTCAGTACATGGAATTTTAGTACAGCTTCCATTGCCAAAACATCTAAATGAATTTAATACAACAACACAAATTTTACCTGAAAAAGATGTAGACGGATTAACACCACCTAATGTAGGATTATTGGCAATTGGAAAAGCAATGTTAGTTGCATGTACACCATCAGGCATTATTGAAATGTGTAGATATTACAATATTGATTTAGAAGGAAAAAATGTGGCGGTAATTAATCGTAGTAATCTAGTGGGTAAACCACTTTATCATTTGTTAATACAAAATAATGCGACTGTAACAACATGTCATTCAAGAACAAAAGATTTGAAAAAAATTTGTTTAGATTCAGATATTATAATAACAGGTGTTGGAAATAGAGAAATTTTCAAGCTTACACCAGATATGATTAAGGAAGGAGCAATAGTAATTGATGTTGCAACGACTAGACATGAGGGAAAATTATCAGGAGATGCAGATTATCCAGAAATTATTGAAAAAGCATCATTTGCATCACCCGTTCCAGGAGGAGTAGGACCAATGACTGTAGCCATGCTTTTGAAAAATACAGTAACTGCAGCAGCACTAACAAAAGGAATTGACATCAAATCCTGAAAAAGCTGCTTTACGAAAGCATCTTCTAGAGAAAAGAGATTCCACATCATTTGATTTAATGGAGATTCATAGTAAGAAAATTTTTTCAAAATTGACAAAAATGAAGATTATTTCAGATTCAAGTACAATCGGCTGTTACTCTTCAATTGGCAGTGAAGTGCAAACTAAAGATATCATCAACTATTTTCTAAATGAAGGTAAATCAGTATCATTGCCTAAAGTATCAGAGGATGAAATGACTTTTAGAAAAGTGGAGGATGTATCAAAATTAGAAAAGGGAGAATTTGACATTCCAGAACCAAAAGATAATGCCCCAATTCAAGAAAAACATGATGTGATTTTAGTTCCATGTGTAGGATTAGACAACCAAGGAAACAGAATTGGATATGGTGTTGGGTTTTATGATAAATATTTGGAAGGAAATAATGCAGTTAAGATTGCACTTTCATATTCAAAGCAAATTGTGAAAGTAATTCCAGTTTCTAAAAATGATGTAAAAATGGATTGGATTGTTACAGAAAAAGATGTAATTAAAACATCAGGAATAAGTACATAACCTTTACTTAATATCGATTTTTCTGCATTTTGACACTTGAAATGATTTCATGGACAGGGGTAACTTTCCTATAATTTCTATTGGCCTCTAAAACTGTCTAGTCGTTTTTTTCCAAACTCTTTCTTTGGTATATGCTCTGGATGGCCTTGCAGGAATATTCATTTTTGCTAATAATTTCTTATGTGAACGTGCAAATCTCTTCCAATCCGCTTCATTTTTCAAACCATAATCCTTTGCCAATTTACGATAGATTGGTTTAGCTTCAGTCCAGGAAAGATAGTTTTCTTCAATTTGTTTATCTGCAATTCTTCCAGTTCCCAACCAATCTCCCAAATTTTTCCAACCTTTCTGTTTGTATTTGGTTTCTGGTGTAGAAACAATAAATGATGGTTTTTTACCAGATGTACAATATTTGTCCCATTCTGCTTGTGATTTTAAGCCAAGATTTCGTACAAAACTTCTAGCTTCTTTGAATGGTAAAAATTTTCGATGCATAGGATGTACATAACCAGTCCCAAAAAAATCTCCCCATGAAATCCATCCCTTCCCTTTGTAATGCTGATTAGGATTACCAGGAATATCATGTGGTCGCTTTTTTGATTTAGCAAATTTTTGCCATTGACTCAATTTTGTAATTTTTTGTTGCTCTACAAATTTTTTACATTCTTCCAATGATCTAAATTTCATTTTTTGTGTTGCAGTTGTTCCAGTTCCTAACCAATCTCCTGAACCTTTCCATCCTTTGTTTTTGTAAACTTTGCCGGGATTACCAGGAATATCAAATGGTCGCTTTGTCTTTGAATATTCTTCCCATTCTTTCGTAGATTTCAGATGTAATCCTCGTACAAACTTCCTAGCTTCTTTGAATGGTCTATACTTTCTATTTTGTGTAGAGATTCTTCCAGTTCCCAACCAATCTCCCATTCCAATCCATTCATCTTTGTATGTGTTGTAAGGGCTGTAAGGTAAATCTATTGGGCGATTTTTCTTATGCCATTTCCTCCATTCCTTTTCTGAATCTAGATGTAATCCTCGTACAAACTTCCTAGCTTCTTTGAATGATCGCCAATTTTTCTTTATCATGTTATTTTTTCTCACTTAATCTCTTAATCGCACGTTCTTTTGACCAGACTGTTAATGGATCTGAGGGAATATGCAACTTTGCTAGTAATGCATGGTGTTCTTTAGCAAATTTTTGCCATTCTTTTTGAAAACCTTGTTTTGTTCCATTAATTCCATATTCTTTAGCTAATTTTCTAATCACAATAACTCCTTCTTCTGGTCCCAAAAACGATTCGGATTTTTTCTTGTTAGATTCTACGCCTCTTCCTAACCAATCCTTCAAACTCACCCATGGAGGTTTACCATATTCTCTTTGTGGATTTCTAGGAATTTCTTTTGGTAATTTTCCAGATTTTGTAAAAGTTCTCCAATCTGCATCATTTCGTAAATTATATTTTATTGCAATTTTTCTAACGAATCGTCGCGCCTTGACAAATGACCAATATTCTATCTTACCACGTTGAATTGATCCAGTTCCAAGAAAGATTCCCCATGCAGATGTCTCGTTTGAACCTTTAGGCCATCCTTTATCCTTATAGGCTCTATCGGGAGCTGTTGGAACACCTTTCGGCAAAGTATGATTTCTTGCTCTTCTATCAAATTCATTTTTTGATTTTATTCCAGCTTTTATACATGCAAGTGATGCTTCTTTGTAAGAAAGCCATCCTTTATTCTTCTCTTGATTGGAAATAATCTCAGTTCCAAGATAATATGACCAAAGTTCTCCCGCATTATTTCCTGTCCACTCTTTTCTTCTACTTAATGCATAAACTTTCCAAACATCTTTTGCTAAATTTCCAGGTCTGTTTTCTTCCCACCACTTCTGATAACTAGTTTTTGTTGGAAATTCTAGTGGTCTTACAACTTTGATTGCTTTTTTCAACGGAAGAATGTTAGGATTTTGAACCATGTTTCATTTTCCTCCAAACATTTTCTCTACTGTAAACATATCTAGGGGTTGCAGGTATTCGCAACTTCTGTAACAATTTTTCATGTTTTTTTATAAATTGTAACCAATCTTTAGCATTTTTCAGATTATACTCTTTTGCTAACTTTCTGTAAACCTTCACTGCTTCAGGGAATGGTAAATAGTCCATTTTTTGTGTAGAGATTCTTCCAGTTCCCAACCAATCTCCCCAATCAGTCCATTCTTTTTTGTATACTTGTGCTGGATCTGTTGGAATATCCTCTGGTTTTTTACCAGATTTTGTATATGCGATCCATTCCTTTCTAATTTCAAAATTAAGTGATTGAACAAACTTTTTTGCATTAACAAATGAACGATATTTCTTTTCTTGATTTGCAATTCTTCCAGTTCCTAACCAATCTCCAATTCCTTTGCATTCTTTTTTGTAAACATTGTAAGGTGAGACGGGAATGTCTTTTGGTTTTTTACCAGATTTACAATAATCCTTCCATTCTGTTGCATCAGATAGTTTCAATTTATGGACAAACTTTTTTGCTTCATGATAAGGACGCCATTTTTGATTTTTGTAAGCTATACTACCAGTTCCTAACCAATCACCTATCCCAGTCCATTCTTTTTTGTAAAAATAACGAGGATCTGCAGGTATATCATCTGGTTTTTTACCTGACTTACAATAATTTCTCCACTCATTATCTTTCTTTAGTTTTAGAGAATGTACAAATTTTCTTGCTTCAGAGTATGTTCGATATTTTCTCATAGTTTCGTCGCTTCAATAAAGGTGAACTTGTATTCATCATAACAACCGTCAGGATTTATCTCAAAGTCATTATCTTTCACTATTTGCCTAATATCTCCCAAATTCCTGTCATTTTCTCTGATTGCTTTTGAGGATTCTGCAATCAGTAATCTTCCTCCTTTTGCAAGGCAACGAGAAGCTTCTTTGATGTACTCTGGCCACGCAGTCGCAATACCCATCAGGGACTGACAAAAGACTACGACTCCCAAATCCCCATCTTTCACAGGAACATTTGCAATGTTACATGATTCAACACGAGAATCACATGCAACTGCATCAAAGCTTCTAACATTTCCTCCAAACTTGTTTGCAAGCATTGCTTCTCCACAACCAAAGTCACCAATTCCCTTACTAGCAATGCCATATGGTAATTTTTCAATTGACTCAATTATTCTATCTAAAGGATCAACGTCCCAGGTCTTTCTGACTTCTCTCAATCTTTTGTGATATTCTTCCCACATCTCACCGTTTTTTGCATTCATTTGTTTGTAGATTGTTTCTGACTTTGAAACGTTGATCTGACGATTAAGTTCTCTAAAATCCTTACCGTATTTCTTTAATCTCTTCTTTACCTCAATTGGTGCGAGTCTTGCATCTAATCTCCTGATAGTAACTACGGAAAATTCTCCATTTTCTACTCTCTTGAGCCAATCTACTGCAGATTTAGTAGCAGTTTCTGCATTTACCTGATGCTCCTGTGGAATCATACCATCAACTGCGCATTCAGCAATTGTCTTTTTGACTTGAATTCTTTTCCACTTGAACTGTTCGTCGTATTTCCATCCATTGAGACTAGCTCTGATAATGTAAACATGAACTTTGTTTTCTTTCTGACCGTAGCGAATTAGTCTTCCAATTAATTGCTGATAGTTTGCATTAGTCCATGGCAGAGTGTTGATGATTAAACGATTTGTTCTGTATTGTAATCCGTTTACCCCCACTGCGATTGGTCTTGATGCAATTAGTACATCTCTTTTCCCATCGATGAAAAGATCCTTTCCAGAATGATCCTCGCCTGTATATATTGCAACAGAATGTCCCTCTCCTTCAACTGCATTTCTAAGCATGTCAATGACTCTGTCTGTTCGTCGGTCCAGAGATGAGCCAACATATTCAGTGTAGATTATGGTTGGACCATCAATCAATTCGAGAATTTTTGGAATCCGAATTTTGGTGAGAATTTCTTCGGCCATTAATGGATTAGCTATAAGATCACGACTCTGTATTCCCCCCGGCCAATCCCCATCAATATCTATGAAATGCCGGTCTTCCTGGATTTGATAATCAGGTTTTTCTCGAATTGACATGTTTGCAAATTTCTCGTGTAATGCAACTGCATTGCCCACAGTGGGATTGGATTTTAGTATTTTATCATGATTAAGACCAGTGATTAAATTTAACAGTGAACGTCCTTCACTGAGTTCGTTAATTACAGGAGTGGCAGAAAGGCCCACAACCTTGACCTTAGGATTTGTGGCTTTGATTCCGTTTATGAATTGCTCAAGACGTTCTCGTCTTGTACTCATTGTTTTACCTCTAATCTTTACAAACTGAATCTCGTCTAATACAATGAGATCGATTTTTTGTTTTTCTAGTTCTATCAGTTTGTTATGTACACTTTCAAACTGGAATTTTTCCCAGTTCAAGACAAGATACTGGTGTTGGTTGGAATTTAGTTTTGCATTGAAAACATCATCTTTTGAATAAACTATTGAATCTGGAAATATGTCTTTGATGTCTCCATTTTTTTCCTCTCTGGAATTTCCTGCCCATTGTTCAACTACATCGTTTGGACATACAATCAATGTAACCTTGCAATTCATTATTCGTGATGCCAATACCGCAGACATCGTCTTTCCCGAGCCTGTTCCTGAAAAATTACAGTAAAACGGATTATTTCTTATTATATTTGTAAAGTGTAATTGCATTAATCTGGGGTAACCAGTTTGTCCGGTTTTTTTATCAATGAACGAATATTCTTTTGGAATTAGTTTGCGAATTTGCATCGCACCATTATATTCTTCTAGAAATTTCTTGCAATATGCTTTAGTAAACGGGTTACTTGATGCTCCTTTTTTCTTGACTAAATCTACGATTTTTTCTATATTCTCTTTAGAATTCGTGCCGAATATTTCCTTCCAGAATTTTTTAACCATACTATTTTCAAAGTATTTTATTTTTTGTGGATCTGAAACAAACGATTCCAGCTTTTCTCCACTAAGAAAAATGGTTTCCAATTTTTTTTCAAGGTTATACTTTCCAAATTCACTATCATCATAATTCAAAGGGTCATCATCGTCGTAATCCCCTGTTGTGTAAGTTCCACCTTCAGGAATCACCTGTTCATCTGCACTAATTCCTTCTTCACCTGTACTCCTTATCCCAGACAGAGGAATGGATTTGTCGTCGGGATCTCCTGACCATTTTTTCAACTCTTCTACTACATCATCATTTCTGTGTGACATCTTTGCTAGTTTTTCAAAGACGGGTGCATACTTGCTATTTCTATTCAACAATCCTGCAGTTGAGAATAACTGCCACAAATCCATATCAGTAAAGGATTGAATGTACCCACCGTCAATTATTCCTTGGATTTTTTCCTTAACTTGCTTTAAGCCAAAGTTAGGATCTTCAGTGCCGAATAACTCGAAATAATCATCAAAATAATGTACTCCTGCTTTCAGATCATCAATCTTCGTTATGTCGGATACAGATTTCTCATCTTTTCGTTTGGTCATCATTCAACAGGATATACAGAATTTTAATGAATTTGAATATTGGGGTAGAAAATACCTCCACCAATGACAAGTTTTTCATGAAATTGAAAGTTAAGAAACAAAGGATAGACTAATTTCTACTGGCCTCTAAAACTGTCTAGTCGTTTTTTTACAGAAAACTTAAATCATTTTTTTACCCCTGTTAATGATTGGTTGATCTACGAATCAAATTCTTGATTTGAAGAATGATTGCAGCTGGGCGATGTTAAGATGTGGTTTTGTTATTAACTTAAACATCATAAGTAAGAAAGTCCTTTTTTTCCTATATCATTACGGTGAGATTTATTCTTCCAATCAAGTTTTTCACATGTAGAATATGCATTATTAATTGCATTTTGTAGTGTCACACCTAATGCGGTAACTCCAAGAACTCTACCACCATTTGACAACACACTTTCATTTTCTTTTTTTGTACCTGCATGAAAAACAAACGAATTTTCAGGAATGTTTTCAAAGCCAGTAATTTTATCATTTTTTGGGTAAGATTTAGGATAACCTTTTGAGGCCAATACTACACATACTGCATATTCTTGTTTCCAAGATAATTTGGGAAGATCTTTTAACTTTCCTTTATATGATGCGAGAAGATATTCATATAAATCAGAATCAAGACGCATTAAGATTGGCTGGCATTCAGGATCACCCATCCTTACATTGTATTCTAGTACGTATGGAGTGCCATCTTTTATCATTATACCAGCATACAAAAATCCCTTGAATTCAATTCCTTCTTCATTCATAGATGCAATTGTTTTATCAATAATTTTTTCTTGAATTTGAGATGCAAGTTTGTCATCAATTATAGGAGTTGGAGAATATGCACCCATACCTCCAGTGTTTGGACCTTTATCATCATCAAAAATTCGTTTATGATCTTGGCTTGTAGCCATAGGAATTCCTACGTTTCCATCACATAATGCAATGTATGAGGCTTCTATACCATCAATTCGTTCTTCAATGATGATTTTAGAGCCAGCATCACCAAATGTTTTTTTTGTCAAGATGGTATCAATTGCTTCATTTGCTTCATCCTTACTATCACATACAATTACTCCTTTTCCTGCAGCCAAACCATCTGCTTTTATTACAACAGGTTTATCATATGATTTTACAAACTCTTTTGCTTTCTGTGTATCATCAAAGATTTCAAAATCTGCAGTTGGAATAGAGTTTCGTTTCATAAACTCCTTAGCCCAGATTTTACTAGATTCTAACTGAGCAGCGTTTTTAGATGGACCAAATATAGGCAAATTTTTTTCATGAAATGTATCAACAATTCCATTAGCAAGTGGATCTTCAGGTCCAACAACAGTAAAGCAGTTTTTTTCTTGAGCAAATTTTACTAGTCCGTCAATATCATCTACAGAAATGGAAACGTTGTTCGGCGTTCCACCATTACCAGGTGCAGTGAATACCTGTTCAACGTTATCAGAATTTGATAATTTCCACGTTAGTGCATGTTCACGTCCACCGGAACCTACAACCAAGACATTAACCAATAATTATTCAACAAAATTCTAGTATATATTCCTCAAAGAGATTTTATAGGAAAAGCAGATTCAAACGATAGATGAAACTTGTAGAAAATTTTGATATTAAACAAATTGAGAAAATTGTAAAAGATGATTTGAAAGATAGAGATGTCTCAAAAATGATCGACCAAAATGAAGAGAAAAGCAATGAGATAATGTTTATTGAAGGGCCACCAACAATGAATGGGATTCCTCATGCAGGACATCTTAGAGGCAGAGTTTTCAAGGATTTATGGTATAGATACAACGTACTATCAGGAAACAAAGTTATTTTCAATGCAGGATGGGACACACAAGGACTGCCAGTAGAATTACAAGCAGAAAAAGAATTAGGAATTGAAAATGGAAAAGGAGACATTGCATCTACAGAAGATATTGAAAAATTAGTTTCTGAATGTAAAAATATTGTACAAAAATATCACGCAAAATGGGTCGAAGTTGATGATCTACTTGGAATGTCATTTAATCAAGAAAATGCGTATTGGACATACAAAGATGAATTTATTGAAAAAGAATGGGAGTTGATGAGAAAAGCATTTGAAAATGGAATAATGACTGAAGGTTTCAGAGTTGTAGCATATTGCCCAAGTTGCCAAACATCATTAAGTCATTCAGAAGTGAATCAGGGTTATGACATGGTAAAGGATCCATCACTGTATTACAAAGTAAAACTTGCTGACGAAGACAAATTTTTGATTGTATGGACTACAATGCCATTTACTTTAGTTACAGATGCAATGGTAGGATTAAATCCGAAAGAAGAATATGTTGAGGTAAAAGTTGATGGAGAAATCTGGATTGTTGGAAAAACAAGATTAGAAGAATTCATGAATGAAGTAAAAATTGAAGATTACAACGTAGAAAAAACATTTCTGGGAACAGAAATGGAAGGTAGGAAATACATACACCCATTATTAGAGGAGATACCAAAACTTGCAGAAATTGCAAAACAGGATAACTATCATGTTGCAGTTGCAGAAGACTTTGTAGATGTAAATGCAGGAAGCGGATTAGTACACCTTTCACCTGCAAATGGAGAAGAAGATAACAACATAGCAATGAAACGTAAAGTGACAATTTTTTGTCCAATTGATGATCAAGTGAAATTTACCGAAGATGCAGGAAAATATGCAGGTCTGTTTGTAAGAGACGCAGATGAAAAATTAGTCCAAGATGTAAAAGATAGAAATGCGCTAGTAAGAATCGGTAAGATTAAACACAAATATCCATTATGTTGGCGTTGTAATCACGGATTAGTTTGGCTTGCACGAAGAGAATATTTCTACATGCTAGACAAATTAGGCGATAAAGCAATTAAGGCAGCAGAAGATGTAGAATACTTTTTTGATCAACCAAAAAATAGATTCTTAGAGATTATCAAAGAAAAACATCCATGGTGTATTTCTAGAGAAAGGTTTTGGGGATGCCCAATTCCAGTTTGGAAATGTGACGAATGTGGAAATATGGAACAATTGTTTTCAAGAAAAGAAATTATTGAATCTGCAATAGAACTACCAGACGGAGAAAACTTTGAATTGCATAGACCATGGATTGATAAAATCAAAGTGAAATGTGAAAAATGTAGTGCGGTTATGTCTAGAGAAGAATTTGTTCTCGATACGTGGCATAACAGCGGTTCAGCACCAATTGCATCACTAGATGAAGCAACATACAAAGAAAAAATTCCAGCACCATTCTTTACAGAAGGAATTGATCAGACAAGAGGATGGGCATACACACTATTAATTGAGAATGTTATATACAATAACGCTCCAGTTTCGCCTTACAAATCATTTTTGTTTCAAGGACATGTTCTTGATGAAAATGGAAACAAGATGAGTAAAAGTAAAGGTAATGTTTTAGAAGCAAAAGAATTGTTAGAAAAGTATCCTGCAGATCTTGTCAGATTTTATTTTATGTGGAAATCAAGTCCCATTGAACCATTAAACTTCAGCACTAAAGAATTAATGTCAAGACCTTACCAAGTTATCAGTACATTATATCATTTACATACATTTTACAAACAAAACAGTGAGTATGATAATTTTAGTTTAGAAGAATCAACAATTGAATGGGCCAAAAAAAATGAATTGCTAACACCTCCAGATGTATGGTTGTTATCAAAGCTTCAAAGAATGATTGAAAAGACTACCGAATCAAACAATTCATGTAGATTTCACGAATCTGCAAAAGCCATAGAAGATTTTTTGATAAATTCTCTCAGTCAGATATACATTCCAATTACAAAATCAGAATTATGGGATGAAGATGATTCTAAAAAAGACAGACGTTTTACAATTTATGCAATTCTTGCAAAAACTTTGAAAACAATTGATGTACTTATACATCCATTTGCACCATTTACAACTCAATATCTCTATGAAACAATTTTTTCAGAAAAAGAGAATATCTTACTTGAATCATGGCCAAAAATTGATACAACATTAATTGATGAAAAAGTAGAAACATCTTTTGATTTATTGAAAGAAACAGTTTCAGTAACATCAGCTGCAAGAATGAAAGGTAAATTGAAAAGAAGATGGCCACTCAATCAAGCATCAATCTGCGTCAGTAAAGGGCAAAAACAAGTTCTAGAATCACTTTCAGATTTGGCAAAGTCACAGATGAATGTACAGAATTATGATATATTTGAAATTGAGAAAACTGAGGGAATAGAACAGTATCTAGAATTAAAAGAAAAAGGATTACCAGTAATACCTAAAATTGAATTAGAAAGAAGTGCAATTGGTCCAAAAGCAAAACAAGATATGGGAAAATTATTAAAAATGTTCTCAGAAACAGAGCCTGAATCAATAATTAATGGATTGAAAGAAAAAAATTCCTACACCTTCAATATCGGAGAGAACTCAATTGTGCTAGATAAGGAAGATTTCATAGTTGATTTCGAGGCAAATGAGAAATATCAATTTGCAAAAAGACAGAATCTGATTGTCATAATTTCATTAGAAAGAGATGATGAGATGATGGCTAAAGGATTGATTAAAGATTTGGCAAGACGTATACAGACATTACGAAAAGAAAGAGGTTACAATCCCACAGACATTCTAAGTAAAGCATCAATTTTAGATCTTGATCAGGATTCACTAGAATTAATCAAAGAGAAAACAGAAGAAATTGCATTTCTAGTCAGAGTGAAAAGCGTTGATTTTACAGATTCCTGTAAAGAGTATAAAGAAGACGACATAGACGGCCTCAAAATTAGGATCGGAGTCGAATAATTTTACAAAAGTTTGACAAATAGTCGAGCTTGCAAGTATCTGCGGGGCTTAAATAAGAAATTCGCTATACTAGGGCATGGTAAAGCAGATTAGCCTTGACACATGGTCAACTCAGCATTTACATGAATTATTAGTAAAGGCTACAAATTTTATCAGTCAGACAAATACTCCGATTGTCTTGTATAGAGAGACATTAGAAGAAACCGAAGATGTGTTTGAAGAGATCGTTTGTACATTAACCCAAGAACACGTAATCGAGCAAGTCATTGTTTCAGGAGGCATGGTGATTCCAGAAATTAAACAGCAGATAGTATTTTCAACAGAGGAATTTCCAAACAGGCTATTAAAAAAGAGCAAAGATCTTTTTGGTCAAGTAGTAGACTTGTTAGAAGACCAATTTGAGAGCTAACAGAATATAAAGTCCATTTTTTAGACAAAATTTATGCGATTATTAGAGTATCAGGCAAAAGAACTTTTCAAAGAATTTGGTATTAGAACTCCACCAAGCATTTCATCAACAGATATTGAAAAAGGTCGGAAAGATGCCAAAGAATTAGGATATCCATTTGTTATCAAAGTACAGGTTCCAGTAGGGGGCAGGGGAAAAGCAGGAGGAATTCAAAAGTGTAACAGTGATGACGAATTTGAGCTAAAATATCCACAATTATTGAATATGTCAATCAAAGGCGAAAAAACTCGAGCCATTTTGCTTGAAAAAATGGCAGATATTGAAAAAGAATTGTACCTGTCGTTGTTTTTGAATAGAAGCAAGAGATGTTACACGATTATTGCATCATCAGAAGGAGGGGTAGAAATCGAATCAGTAAAGAATCAAACAATTCGTGAAGTAGGGCTAGGAGATGTTGATGCACAGACAGCAAAAGAAGTTGCAAACGAAATTGGTCTCAAAGATTCACAAGAAGAACAATTTGTAGAAATGTTACAAAAACTATCAAAATTAACTATTGAAAAAGAAGCAGAATTAGCAGAAATCAATCCACTTGCAATTTTAAAAGATGGAACACTAATGGCACTTGATGGCAAGGTTATGACAGATGATAATTCAAACTTTAGACATGAAGAATTACAAAAATATCAAGAAAAATCAGAATTGGAAGAACAAGCTGAGAAAAGCGGATTTTCACTTGTCGAATTAGATGGAAATATTGCAGTTATTGGAAATGGGGCAGGATTAGTAATGTCAACATTTGATCTGGTTACAGACAACGGTGGAAAACCAGCAACATTTCTAGATGTGGGTGGCGGGGCAACAACAGAGTCAGTTTATGAAGCTTTGACATTAATTAGTAAAATGAAAAGAGTGAAGGGAATTCTTGTAAACCTTTACGGTGGAATTGTAAAAACAACAACAGTTGCAGAAGCTTTCATTCAAGCATATAATAATAATTTAATTGATCTTCCAGTCTTTGCAAGATTAATGGGAACAGAATCAGATAAAGCAAAAGAAATGCTAAAAGATACAAAGACCAAAATGTTTGATTCAATTGAAGAAGCAATTAATGGAGTTGTAATGGAGGCAAACAAATGACAGACATTTATGAAATTCTTCGCGGAAAAAAAGATGCCGATGGCAACTACCAAAAACAACCAGTGATTGTACAAGGAATTACAGGAAAGTATGGTTCAACTCACACAAAATTGATGTTAGATTATGGAACAAATATTGTAGCAGGAGTTACACCAGGAAAAGGAGGACAGAAATTTGAAGATAAGATTCCAATTTACGAGTCAGTCAAAGATGCAGTGGAAGCAACAGGTGCAGAGATTTCAATAGTATTTGTACCAGCAAAATTTTTCTTAAATGCTGCAAAAGATGCTCTAAACTCAGGAATTAAACTACTAGTTGCCATTCCAGAGCATGTTCCAATTAGAGATGCAATGGAAGCAATAGAATTAGCAAAACAAAAAGATGCAGTTATGATTGGACCAAATACTCCAGGCGTGATTGTGCCAGGATTAATTAAAGTTGGAATTATGCCTGCAAGTCCATTTTCATCTGGAAAAGTAGCAGTTTTGTCAAAGAGTGGAACATTACTTTATGAGATTTCAAATAATTTGACCAGTGCAGGTTTTGGACAAAACATCACAATTGGTATTGGGGGGGATCCAGTTAATGGAACACGAATGATTGATGCATTTGACATGGTCAAAGATGATCCTGAATTAGAAGCAATGGTAGTTGTTGGAGAAATTGGAGGAGATTCTGAGGAGATTTTGGCTCAGCATATCATAGATACAGGTTTCAAGAAACCAATTGTCGGATATATTGCAGGACGTCAAGCACCAAAAGAAAAACGAATGGGACATGCAGGCGCAATAGTCATGGGAACATATGGTTCAGCAGAATCAAAAATATCCATGTTTGCCAAAGCAAACATTCCAGTTGCAAAGAGACCAGGCGAGGTAGCAGTGCTTCTAGCAGGCAAGATGGGTAGCCAATAGAATAAATACGAGATTTTTGACGAATTACTATGCCAGTTGCTGATCCACTAAAGAAACAGATTGCACAAAAAGCAAGATTACACATGAAAATTTGTATTTCATGCGGAGCAAGATTAGATATGAGTGCTACAAGATGTAGAAAATGCCGTAGTACTCAACTAAGATTGAAAAACAGAGCACTGGGAATTAAAAAGTAGTTATTTTTTCTTAAACAATCCAGATAGTTTTGATGACCAATTAGAACCAATTGCACCACTACTCTCTTCAAGTTTATCAAGAAAGTCATACGTCATGTCTTGACCGCCAAAACCAATCAGTTTTCTAGTTTTCAAATCATCTAAGAAGAACTCTTTTCCATTTTCAAGTTGTAAAATTGCATCATCACTAATATCAAAACCAGAGCCTTTGTCGTAAAAACGGATAACGCCTCCTTCTTTTAATTTGAAAAACACATCATAGCTAACCTTAGGTCCAAAGACAAAGATTTTCTTACCAGTGACATTTACGTTGTCAACTAGATTAAGTGCAAGAACTTCTTCAGCTTCCAAAGAGACGGTTTCACGTACATCACCTGCAATAATTTTTCCTTTTGGAGCTTCAAGTTTTGTAAAGTGTTCTTTGATTAGAGACATTCCAACTCTACCAGTAGGATGTGGCACTTGTTGACGTATACCATTTACGTTTCCACAAACAATGTCACCATTATCAACAATAATGTGAGAGCCATTTTCAATGTTGTAGCCATTTTCTAATGGCTCCATTAACTTGAAAGTTCCTTTAGTTAGATGTATGACAGTTTTGGAGTTTTCATTATCAGAGAAATATGGACTTGTCATACTGCCCCACATGAATACATGATTTGGATGAGTTATTTTTCCAGCCCAGAATTTTCCTTTTATGGATAATGCCCCAGTAGGTTTTCGTTCTAATTCAATCTGTCCTAGTTCTTTTGATCCAAACAAACGAACCCCTGTACCGTTAGTTCTTTCTAATGCATCTATCCATTCTTGCCCAATTTTGATTTCTTGTGCAACATCATTAGAAAGTAATGTGTTGTGTCGTAATTTTTCTTCTTCATCAGTTCCCCAAAAGAATTTTGATTTACGTTTCTTTTCATCTAGAGAATCAGGATATTTTTTTCCTACTTTAAGATCTTCAAACGCCTGTTTAATTATGATAAATTCTTCATCTTGTCCGCCTCTATCGGCATGATGTTTTAATGCTAGACTTCTAAATGCAGAACGAATTTCATTTCTAGATGCATTTTCAGGTATGCCTAAAATTTCATAATTACTTTTTGCCATAATGAATCAATGCATATAGAATATCTATAAGTTGTGTGACGATTCTAGAAAAATTTTGTATATATGAAGAATAATGCAAATCCAGTTAAGAAAATTATTCCACACATGCTTAGCCCCTTCACCCATTTTGAGGGTCGTGTATCTTCAGGTAGAAACCTGCCAACTACTAATTTATGATTTAGTACTGCAATTATAGGTGCTACAAGAAAAGACAAAGTAGTTGCAAAATCAACTAATTCTTTTAGTTTGTCACCAAATTGCATAATTATCAAAATTGATCCAATTGCAAGTATGCAAACAATGGCTACATATGATTTTCTAGAATCATCAGATTCCTTTTTTTGTAATAACTGAATGATTTTTTGAAATGAACGAGAGTATCCGTCAAATACTGCAAGAATAGTTCCAAACATTACGCTAAATGCAGACGCTGCAATAATGATATAGCTCCAAGAGCCTATTGTATCAGCAAACATTGTGACAATTTTATGGGCAAAAAGTGAATTATTGTTCGGCAGAGATTCTCCAGAACCAAAAAATACCAGAGTACCCAAACCAAGAAAGAAAATAGCCATTAATGAGGTGACAAAATAACCAATTCTAAATTCTGTAAGAGTCTCTTTTAGTTTTGGTCTAAAACCTGTTTGTTTAATTCGTGCCAAAGTCCACAAACTATTCCAACTTGAAAGATCTATTGCAGTCGGCATCCATCCCATTAAAGCAATCAAAAAGAATATTCCAGAATCATTCCATAATTCACGTGGAAGAAAATTTTCCGATTGTTCAACTGGTCCATTGATAAATGCCAAAACAAAAGCTGCAATTGTAGAAACTATTAGTACAAAACCAATGATTTTGATTATTCCATCAAGAGTTCCAAATTTTCCTATACATAGTATAACACCACATATTGCAAACAGTAGTACCATGGTCCAGATTCCTAAAAATTCTATCTGAAAAAGATTCTCAAAAAAACCTGCAGTGACAAACCCTACTGCAGCAGTTACAAAAAACATCGAACCCAGAGTTATTCCCAGATATAATATCAGAAATTTTCGTCCAAGTTTTTCATATCCATCAATAATGCTTGTTCCAGTTACATTTGCATAACGTGAACCATGTTCAAAGAATGGATATTTTAAGACATTCGCAAGTATAACAAATCCAAGAATCATGAAACCAAATTCAGCTCCCGCCCTAGTGGATTGTACAAGATGTGAAACTCCTATGGCAGTACATGCAAACAAGATACCCGGACCAAATGTCTTACGATAACGATATAAAATATCAGACATGTCTAGAATTTTGACAATTATTACTTAAAGGATGAGTTAATTTTGTCGTTCT
>CACFJZ010000015.1 GCA_902566725.1 uncultured marine group I thaumarchaeote | reverse complement strand
TGACTGTATAAAATCAACTAAAGATGAAGTCATCAAACTAAATCAAATTCTTGTAGATGATTTAGGTATCAAAAAAGAAAATATCAAGATATTCTTCTCTGGAAATGAGGGCTTTCACATCTATGTTCCAAATTCAGAATATGAAAATGTGGGTTCAAAAGAAAGAGCAGAAATTTCTGACTACATTATGTTTCGTGGAAGTATTCCTGAAACATTTGGATTTAGAAAATTTAACATGAATAAATCATCGCTACCTAAATTTGATGATGATGGATGGAATGGAAGACTTGCAAAGCATTTGTTTGGTACAAAATCAAACCGCCCAAAAATATCTCAAGAAATTGTTTCAGGTGGTTATGCATTATTCCAAAAAAAATTAGAAGATTTTAGAGATTCAATTGGAATAAAGATTGATCCAAATGTTACACAAGACATACATCGAATTTTTAGATTGCCAGGTTCTATTAACAGTAAGAGCGGTCTTACGAAAATTTTCGTAGAGGACCTGAAAAAATTTGATCCATACGTAGATGCATGTTTCATTGATGATGAAGAAATAGAAGTTGCAGCAAATTGCCCGATCGAGTTTTCATTAAAGAAGAAAAAATTTGGACCGTTTAACAACGAACAAGTGTCTGTTCCAAAGTTTGCTGCGGTATATATGATGTGTAAAGGCATAGCATCAAGCGTATAATTACAGATTTTTTGTAATTCTACCAATAAGGTATTAATTTAATGAAAATCGAGTTTATTTCAACTTGTACAGTGCAAAAAATGAAGATAGCAGTCAGCCTCCACCAGATGCTGGCAAATTTATCAAACTTGGTATTGTTGCAATAATTGGAATAATCATCTTTGCACTAGCCGGAAATCAGGCTGTAGTTTTGTCAATGAACGTGACAGAGTTTGCTGACGTTTTTACCAAACCATTGATGTTCTCACTCGTTGGTGGTGTTTCACTTGCAAGTGTAGCTTTACTCCGAGTTAATGCCGCAAAAAGATCATCTATTTTCTGGTTTTTCATAAACACCGCCATTAACATGATGAACCGTGGTCCTCAAGATCAGGTTCAACAAACTGTTCCAAACTTTTCAGAATACAAACTATCTGGAGGACACTTTGCACTTTGGCAAATCACAAAGATTCTCCTCTTTGGCGCATTCTTTGCAAATCTGATGTTTGGATTTGGTTTACTGTATGTTGTAGAAGGAAATGATTTGGGTGTTGAAAACATCTCAACATTATTCTCACTTCCATTTGTTACTCCACCAACTGATCCAACATTTGCAATGGATAATGTAACACCAATGATTCCTGCACTTTTAATTCTAATTCCACCAATAATTGGAGCTATTGGTCTTCGTTTAATCCTCTTTGTAGGTCTACATTACATAATCAAAGTTGTAACTTTGTATCTACATGATACCAAGGAAGGTAAACCAAGATATCTAAACTACATGGCAACAATTGAAGCAGTAATTGGTATAGGAATTATCTGGGCTGCCTTTAACATGTTCTTTACAGATACCATTGATTATAATACAAGATACGCAATAGGTGGAACCTTTGTTGTAGGATTTGCTCTTATTGCATTTTCAATCTTTGATAGAATGCGTGCACGTGTTCTCACTCACATGTTCAAACGTGATGTTTACATTCGTGTTGCAACAATAATTGCAATTGCATTAATTGTTGGTGTTGCAATGGGTGTAAACAACAGTGTAGCAGATGCAAAGAAGATTGAATATCTTGGACCATATACTGCACAACAAATTGGAGTAAACCGTTATCTTGCAGAACTTGATATGGTTAACGAAAACACGCACGAAGTACAAATCACGTCTGTAAATCCAAACGTGATTGAGTCTTACATTGATCAAAATGAAGACGTATTAAGTAAAATTCGTGTTTGGGACTGGAATGCAGCATTTGCAAAACTGAAACCAGAAATTGGACTTATTCCTTATGTAGACTTTGAAGATAATGATATTCTTCGATTTGATGACAAACTTTACTGGACAGCATCAATGAAACCAATTTTACCATCATCTGTAAGTCTTGAAAACCAATGGTATAACGAACATCTTGTATACACACACGTCCCTGAAGGATTCCTTACATTGGAAGCAACAGAAGGAACAATTGTTGATAGTTCTGAACTATTTGAACAAAGAGCAATCTATTATGGTGAAGGTGGATTATTAGATGAAACCTGGTCTGGTTATCCAGTAAACAGAGTAGATAGTGCAGAACTTAATGGCGCAAAATATGACGGTGCTGGAGGTGTTGATGTACCGCCACCACTCTCATGGATATTTGAACCAAACTTCATTCTCTCATATCCTGGTGAATCACTTCACATTATGAGATACAAAGATGTAAACGAAAGAATGCAGACACTTTATCCTTATTTCTTGTATAACATGTTTGGAAAAGAACTTGATTCTTATCCTGTTACCGATGGTAAGAACACCTATTGGCTTGTTCCATTAATTGTTGGATTTGATACAAGAGATGTTCCATATTCGGCAGGAAATCCATATTTGAGATTGGCAGGCTTTGCGCTTGTTGATACGTATGATGGTGATATCAGTTTAATCAAAAATGGAGATGACTTTTTCTCAAACATGTTGATGGCTCAATACGAAGATCAGATTATTGAAGCACCTGCATGGCTTGATGAACAGATTCGTTATCCAGAAGAACTGTTCAGTTGGAAGACTGAGATGTATAACATTTACCACGTAGAAGATGTTGAGACATTCATCCAAGCAAATGAGTTTTATGAAATTCCTAGAGGATTGGATACATATTACATTCAAGCAAAGCCACCTGGATTTGAACAAACTGAATTTGTCGGTTTGTTATCTCTAGAACTTCGTGGTTCACAAGGACGTAACTTGGCAGGATACATGGTTGTAGAAAATGATATGAATAATCTTGGAAAGATGACTTTCTATGAAGTACCATTAGATTCTGAAACAAAACTATTAGGACCAACATCTGTTAGAGAAGCACTTGACCGTGACCCAGACTTTGCACAACTCAAAACCTTATTGAGAAATCCTAGAATTGGTGATAACATTTTGTATCGTGTAGGTGATCAAGATACTTACTTTATTCCAGTATACACTGCAGGAGCAGGTGGCTCTGTAGCACAATTAGGTACAATTGCTGCAGTTGGTGCTGCATTCACAGGAGAATATTATGTTGGATTGGGTGAAACACAAGAAGAAGCCTTTGAAGCATATCTACAAAAACTCTCAGGCGTTGTCACTACCAGTAAGAACGGTGAGGAAATTGTTCAGCTCGACAAAGATGAGAGATTTGACAGAGTAATGGAAATGATTGGCCAAAGTGGTTTGCAGATAACAAAGCCAACTGCAATTCAATTCCCACTATCATTTGAGGAAGGTCAAATTGTGTTCTTTAACGAATCTGACGCTGCTACAACTCAAGAAATGATTGATGAATTTGTTAGTAAATTCGCTACAGGAAGTTCTAGAGTATTGATGTGGGAAGAAGATACATCACTATACTTTGGTGTAGTTAATACTGTAGATGGAATTGCTGAAATCCACTACATCAAGATACAAATCGGAAAGAACTAGCGTGTTACTCCTAGTTGATAATGGCTCTGTTTTTACAAAAGATATAGCCAACACTCTTTCAAATTCCGGTATAAAATTTGATCAAAAACCATCTGATCAAATCAATCTTGATGATATTTCCAATTATGATTCTTTCATCTTATCTGGTAGACGTAATAATGACTCACAAATGAATGCAAAAAACTCTAAAATTATTCTACACGCAGTAAATGAAAAAAAGAAACTTTTAGGAATTTGTTATGGTGCAGAAATCTTAGCTCTTGCATTAGGTGGAACCATTCGCAAATCATCTGTCATAAGAGGTGAACAAGACATTACTTCTAATGATAATATTTTGTGTGAGGGAAAAAAAACTGTTTTTGAAAGTCATTCATACGAAATTGCCAAGCTTGGAAATTCTTTGGATTGTTTAGCAGAATCTGAAAACTGTAAAAATGAGATTGTAAAACATAAGGAACTTGCAATTTATGGTACACAATTTCATCCTGAGATGACTGCTGATGGTCAGAAAATGATAGCAAACTTTGCAAAACTTTGATGATATTAATATGATAAAATTATTGTATTAACATGAGCGAAGACGTAGAGCATGAATTAATCCTACCTCCAATTTCTGAAAAAGATAACATTTGCTTACCTCTTTCAGTAAATGCAGTTGCAAAATACTGGAATATCGATCTTCCAATGACTGAAGCAAATGAGATTGCATCAAAATATGCAGGAATGAATGGTAGCATACTCATTGAAGGAATTAATCTTGCAGAGCGTCATGGACTTTCCAGTTTAATCTTACACTCAAGTATCAAAGAACTAAAACAAGTAATTGACATGGGCATTCCTCCCATCGTAATACTTCCTGGTCTACATGATGTTGTACAACATGCATCAATCATCTCTGGCTATGATGACAATGAAAAAACAATTTTTCATTATGTTCCAGAGCAAAAACCTTCCGAAGAAGGAATTCAAGTCGGTGTAATACCTGAAAAAAGATTTGAAAAACTCTGGTCTGAAGATGGATGTCTAATGGTTCTATTAGGTCCAACTGATATCATCTCCTCACTGAAATCTGATGAAAATAAAACAAAATCAAACAGACTTTGCTTTGAATCTGAAAGACTCAGCCTCCAAAAACAAACCCAAGAAACAATTGATTCACTCAAAAAAGCTGTAGAATTGAACCCTGATAATTCCACTGCATTGTGTCTATTAGGTGGTGTTCTAAATGAACAGAGTAATCCTGATTGTGTATCTTATTATGAGAAAAGTCTTGAAAAGAACAAAAACTGTTACTTGGCTTATCGTGGTTTGGGTAACTTTTACCTTAAAAACCAACAGTTTGATAAATCAGAAAAAAATTATACACATGCAATTAAAATTAATGATAATCGATTTGGTCCTATCTACAAGAACCGTGGATATGTAAGACAACAACAAAATAAGATGAATGAAGCAAAAGAAGACTATCAAAGTTATATCAAGTACACACCTAATGCAAAAGATCGTGGAATGATTGAACGTGCATTAAATGAGATGTAATAGGCAGTTAAGAAATTTTTAATATTGTCTATTCGTCAAAATGTTTTCCAAAGTATTTGCATTCACTCTTGAACAAAGTGCGATCATTACATTTACACTCATTATCTTCTTTTTCACAACTAAAACAAGTCATTGTCTTATATCTAGAAAAATTTAGGAAATTAGACTATTAAAACAAGGATCCTATGGAAAACCTAGTGCCATTTACCTTAATCTTTTTTTGGTTTCTTTATCGGCGTCCTAGGATGTTCTACTACTAGCAGTTGCTCTTCTTCTTCCATCTGAATCATGGCTTGCTGAAATAACTCAATTAGATGTTGGCAGTTTGATGATTTACCTTTTGAGTATTCAGAAAAGGTTTCTGCAATTTCATTATAGCTCATAACTATGCTTTATCTTAATTTTATTTAAAATCTTACAATCTAGACTCGATCAGGATTATATACTTTAGATAATTATATGATCTATGCTTGATGCAAGATGTCCTGAATGTGAAAACGTAGCCAAAGTCAATGATGATCTCACAAAAGTGACATGTCCACACTGTAACTTTGAAAAATCATACGATGAATATTTGGAAATTATGAAAGATCAAGCAATTAACATGGCAACCGATTACATACCAGATAGACCTGGATTTTAATTCACCAAACTGAACCTTTATCTGAACAATCCATATGCGATCCGCATCTAGGGCATATTAGATGACAAGCCTGAACGTCAAGCATCTTCTCACCACATTTTGGACACTCGACCTCTTCTTCCATGCTTATACTCAAGATAAAAATGAATTAAAGATTTTTGCAAAGTAAATTTGTCCAAAGGTTAATTAGTAGTTTACAAATTTTTGAGATCGCAATGGCTAATTTCAAACTGACAATTTCAGATGTTAAAGGCAAATCCATTACCAAGGAACTCAAAGAAGGAGATGCAAATCCACTAATGGGTCTTGTAATTGGTGCTGAAACTGACGCTGCAATTGTAGGATTAGCAGGAAAATTGAAAATTACAGGTGGAAGTGACAAATCTGGTGTTCCAATGAGAGGAGATCTTCATGGAATGGCACGAAAAAGAGTTTTACTTTCAAAAGGTGTTGGTTTACAAGATACCGAACATGGATTAAGAAAAAGAAAACTTGTTAGAGGTAATACTGTCTCTGATGAAATATTTCAGGTAAACTGCAAATATGATGGAGAAATAAAAGATGAAGCACCTCCAGCAGAAACAGAAGCTGCAGCAGAAGATGCACCTAAAGAAGAAAAGAAAGAATAATTTTATTTTTTAAAAAAACGGATTATAACCCCATTGTAAAAGTGCTTGACGTTGTCGTATTCGACATGAATGATCACCTTTCTTACAATTCTTTTTAATTCCACCAATATGTCTTGGCCCAAATGCTTTCCATCTTTCTATTTGTATTCTATCCATTGCAGGTATGCGTCTACCCATTGTATATCTGCAGTACCATTGAAACCATCCAAGCGGATCTTCTGGAAATATCCATCCTTTTGATTGCCATTCTAATCTTGATTGACCAGATTTAATTTTAAAATAATTCAATTCCACATCAAAACCATTATCACTAATCTTTGCTTTTTTGAACCATGACTTTGGATATTCGTCTATGTCATTTCCAAAATACCAACCACCAAAAACTCCTAATTCTAGCATTTCTTTAGGTGATAATTCAGGTGAGAAACCTACTTTCATAATTTCTATTGTTTTATTGAATTAATAACAAAATCAGTCATTTATTGCCTTTGTAGATACACATTGATTCAATTTTTATCCAACTGAATTATCAAATTTCAAATATTCTTTCTTACAATTTTCTTCATGAACCGAATTATTCTTGCCTCAATAGGCATAATGGCTGTATATTTTCTAGTAATGGGTGTTGTATTTCCTGATGCACTGTCACAAACAGAAAAAAGAATCACATCTCCATTTTTTATCACATCGCAAGAAATTGAATCAATTTCCAAAGGTGAATCATTTGATTTCATCATTGATGCTGGCATAACTGGTAGTGATTCTGATATGTTAATACTTATCATTGGTTTTCCTGACGCAAAATCATTTGATGGGATTAAAATTAAATCAAGTGAATTTACACAATCACCAAAATTTTTTGAGATTGGTGATGAGGTAAAAACATACTATCCAAGTGATTTTAAAATTGCAGAATATCCATTATTACATATTTTTAACATGCCAAACCTAATTGACAAAAAACCAATCTTACAATTAGAAATAACTCCTGAATCTTTGGGCGAGTTTAGAATTTTTACTAAAGCAAAATCAGCTCCATTTACTGATGATTCAAACTTTCCAAAAGGTGGTTTTGTTGATGAAGACAATGAATTTGTAGAAAAAAAGGTGATCCTAGTTGACTGAACAAATATCTAAAACAAAAAATAGTTTTTCTTTTTGGAAAATTGTTATCCCTTACATTATTCTAGGCATGGGTGTTGTACTTGTAACCGGTGGTGGTTCTTGGGATATTAGTAATCATATACTAAACAAACCTGAATCATTCTTTGCAGAACCCCACCTAATCTTGTATAGTGGTGTGGCAATCTCAATTGTAGGTTTTGGCGCATTATTCATTCCAATACGAAATAAAAATTCATTTAATCTAAAATTTCCAAAATTGTTATCTGGCTTAGGAATATTTTTACTAGTAATTTCAGGTCCGTTAGATTTTTGGTGGCACGATATGTATGGTCTAGATGGCTTGTTGAGTCCTATACATCTGGTGTTAATGACTGGAATGTTACTAACTAGTATTGCATCTGTTGTAGGAATTGTTAGGATTGAATCAAAATCAAAACGAAAGATTGGTGTAATTTTACAAGGATTAATTTTTTCAGGAGTTTGGTTTTCACTCACTGGATTTGCACATTCATTTTCACTTCCTTTTTCAAAAACTGATTACTTTGATTTTAATCCCGAACCAACATTTGCTGCAATTTTTGCAACAATTGTATACCCAATTGTAATGGCATTCATTTTGATTACCTCTGCAAAAGTAAGTCCTGGAAAATTTGGTTATCTTAGCACAACTGGTGCTTTTTACATATTGATAATGATTTTATCTGCACTACTACCAAATCCTGTTTTGATAGACGCTGTTCCATTTTATCTACTGAATTTAATTCCGTTTGTTCTTGCAGATGTGATAATAAACAAATCACAAATAAAAAAATCTCATTTTGTTGCAGGTGCTATAATTGGCTCGAGTTTCATCTTCTCATATTTTCCATTAATTACTTACACGTACAATGAAGTGATGTTTCATAGACTAGTTTGGCCTAGTATGATACCCATGATTTATTCAGAATTTATTGTTGTAATATTTCCTCTACTTGTTGCATGTGGTGCAGTATCAAGTATAATTGGAACTGTAATAGCACTAAGAGCTTCACGTAGAATTATCACTTGACATTGACTGTCTAATTCTATGTTGTCCCATTCCAATTTTTTTATGACCTTGTTTGATTAACTCCATTGCACACTTGATTGATTCTTCGTATGTGTGCTCTGAAAGTTTTCTTTCACATAAATTACAAACAGGGTCTGTCATATCCTGTAATACACATCACAAGCAAAAAGGGTTACTAATCTCCCAATTTCTATCATAAAATGTCCAATATGCAAATTATACTATGAATGAATAGTAGGATCCTTTTTTATAGTAATTTCCATTCGATTTTTTATGAAACAAATCGTAGGACAACTTGCAGCTTTAATGCTAATTACTGTATTAGTTACATCTGTTGCAGCAACTCCTGCTTTTGCTGATTGGGATAAAACAAAATATCCTGCAATACAAGGAACAATTCCTATAGAAGATGGTCAAGACTTTAGAGAACTAAGCCAAATATCTCTAGTTGATGCAATGTCTACTGCAGAAGAAGCTGTTCCTGACAGTAAAGCAATTTATGGAAAACTTTCTGTGATTAACGGTTATCTTGTTTACAAAGTTGTTATGATGGATGAGGATAGAGGCCACAATAGAGTTCTAGTTGATGCCGGAACTGGCGAACAACTTTACGTATCCGATACAATATCAAAGGACTCTTACAAAAACAAACGAAGTTATGATAAAAAGCATAACAAAAAGATGAAGGACTACTTCAAAGGAATGACTCCTGAAGAAGTTGCCGAAAAGAAAAAACAATTCAAAGAAATGGGTGATGCATGGAAATCACTATCAATTCAAGATAGAGCTGCTATGATTATTCACTTTATGCAGATGAAGATGCAATGGGATACAATGTCCGATGATCAAAAGGAGCTAAAAAAGCAAGAAATGAAAGAACAATGGAAAGATTTCTTACCATTATCTCCTGAAGAAAAGAAAGAAAAACTTGAAGATTATGTAAAATCTTTGAAAAACTAATCTGAATATTGTTTAATTTTTACAAGTGCATTTGTGAGAGGCTCTAAATCTTTTGCAGCTTCTTGTAAATCCACCAATAATTCCATAAAGTATTCTTTTCCTGTATCTTGTGCCTTTTCAATGTCTGCCTTTCTACATTCTAATGCCTTTTCTAAAATTTCCAGATCTTGTTCTAGTGATTGAGGCGAAATTGAATCTTTTAACATCTCATCTATTCTTTGTTTAGCTTCATCGATCATTGGAATTCTTTTTTGTGCTTGTCCTTGTAAAACTGGCGCAAACATTGCTGCAGCTTCTTTTAATTCTGGACTGGCATGAATTGTTTGTAATCGTTTTTTATAATGAGCCAATGATTTTAAAACAATCTCATATCCTCCTTCATCTTTGAGGAAAATTCCCCCCATCCATACTGGCATAATTTTAATTTTTTAACTACTTTTTTAGTCTTATTTCACGAGATTGGTTTTTTAATAAAACAAATCGAGGCTAAATTATGATTACAACTTTAATTCAAAAAGTTTCTAATCGACTTTGTCTAAAATCAAATACACAGTTATCTATAATTGCAATTCTTGCAGTAGCAGGACCTGTAATAATTCTCATAGCAGGAATTTGGGATGCAATAAATCATATTCAAAACGAACCTGAATTTTTCTGGTCAGACCCACACATTGCTGTATATGCTGGTGTATCGCTTGTTGGAGTTGCAGCATTATTTTCTGTTAATCTTTTAACAAAAAATTCTATTCATGGAATTCTCAAAAGGGGACTCCAACTGGTAATTATTGGTTCTATAATGCAAATTGTTTCAGGTTTTGGTGATTCCATTTCTCATGATACATTTGGTATTGATGGTTTGTTGTCATTTACTCATCAACCACTTGAAATTGGTATTGTGTTGTCTGCACTAGGAGGATTTTTGATAGTTAAATCTCGTCAAAACTCTAATCTCAAGGCATTTTTGCCATTTGCAATTGTAACTTTTCTTTTGATGACTGCTTGGCTTGCATTTAATTTTGCATTATACTTTGGTTATTACATACAATGCATGCCAATTCATTTGATATTCTCATCAGGCTGTGCTATTCTGTAGTTTTTTAATTTCATGTATGATGAGAATAATAGTAAAAGTCCACCTACAAACATCACTCCTGCTGGAATACTTATGATTAGAGCATTTGTACTGCCAATTTCTACTTCATAATTCATCTTTTCTTGAGCAAGATTTGTTAGAACTATGGTGTAAATTCCAGATTCTTTGGCATCAAAATATCTAATTGACATTTTTGTTTCTGCAATTCCTTTTGAAATTGTATCAAAATTTTCATCTACAACTCTATAGTATACGCCTTGGCTTTGAAATTCTGAAATAGTTATTGTGAAATATCCTATGTCATTTTCCTCAAAAAACATGCCTATTTCATCAGATTCTGTCTGCTTTAGTGACATTAATTGTGATGATCTGTCTGCTTCTGAGAAAATTATTCCTGTTCCTGATGCACCAATAATTATCAATAAGATGCTAATCTTGAATATTGAAAGTCGCATTCAATTTTTGCTCAAAATTTTTTAAATAAATAATTTTTGAACACTGTTACATACTTTTATGCAATGATGACGTATATTATGCCATGATGTACGAAGGTAAATGCCCTTTCTTCAAAGTCATCGATGAATTTCTCTCGAGATATATCCCAGATGATGAAATGAAAAAAGATGATACGTGATCCTGATTATACATTCTGAGAAGCCAATATCCTCCGTTGTGGCTTCTCTTGACATCACTTTAATATCTGAATTAGAAACTGGTAAGCTAATTATTTGATTGGCATGTATTTTTTGTATTGTCACAAAAATCCTCATTTTCAAAATTAAAGCACATGAAAATACTCTTGGCAGTAGTTGGGGCTGCAGCAATTCTTGCTGTATTAGATATAGTTGAATTTTACATGCCAATGGAATTTGAAGATATGTCTGTAAATAGACATTCTTTGTATGTCCATCTTGAACCTGTTTGGGCAAGTTATCCTTCAAACATTGTATTTGATGTTACCTCTACTTGGAATAAATCAAATGCTGTTATGGATGAATCACAAAAATACGTCCCCTTTGATGAAACCATTCCTGAAAACTATGGAAAAAATGAGCTAGACACAATGCATGATAAATCATTTGTTCGTTTATCCCATCAGAACAATCAATGTCAGTATAATTTCCAACCACATCATTATCGTTCTACAGTTGATGTTATTCGACAAAACATTGAAGTTGCAATGGGCCTACAACTAACAACTGATCCTTACAATATACAATTTCCAAATGTAAAAAACACTTCATATTCTGATTCTCAACAAGAATCAAAATTACCTACTGCATTTGCTCATTTTATTCCAATATGTATGATTAATGATATTGCTGGTTTTGATTACAGTATTAGAATTGATGATAAAACTATAGGTGCAAATATCTACTTTGTTCCATCTATAGATGAATTTGAAAGCTATAAGGAAACTGGAACCTTCTTTTACTATACCGAATCTGGTTGTTTTGCTAAAAATCTAATCAGTCACTCAGGAACATGTCCAGATGTCTCAAAAGGAAGTGGAATAATGATTATCATACCTGATGATATCAGTCGTTCTCTTGTTAAGGCTACAGTAAACATCTATGAGAAAAACATCTAGTTATTTTAGCAATTGATTTATGCAACAAAGTGTATATTGGCACATGGCAGAGGCAAGCGCTGCTGCATATGGTGCAGCAATAGGTGTAGCAATTGCAATGGCTGTAGTATGTTTTGCACTAAGAGGCAAAGGGCATCCAGAAGATCCAGAATAAAAATTTCTACAGTTATTGGTATGAAATTTTCTTAATGTAAATTAATTCTTCTTCTCTGCAATTCTATATCTCAAGTATTTATCATCTGGAGAAAATTTTGCTGGATGAACACTTATAGTATTTTCATTGCAATTCTTACAAACATCTTTTAATGTATAGGAGTTACATTTTAGACATTTTCTTAACTGAAATCTCAATTATCCTTCTCCTGTCTTAATTGATTCTTCTCGTGTAAAATTATAAACTCCATTTTGTTTTTTCACATTTTTCTCAATTTTCTCAAGTATTGGTTTTAGAGATTTCTCTGCAGATTTAAAATCTTGAGAAATTAAACTTAATCGATATTTTGGTGCACCCAAATATGTAATCTCTATTTTTGTACCCTCTACATTTTCAGCTTCTGTTAATGTTTTTTGTATTAATTCAACTCCATTAGACTGGTCATTTGAAATTTCTAATATTCCTCTTAACTCCACTGATGGAAGTTTCATCTTTGAACAAATATCTTCAATGGTTGTTAGAATTTTTTTCTGTAATTTTAAATCCGTGATCTCATCACTTCCTTTGATTGCAATGTTAAGCATTGCATCGTAAACAGAATCATATTTTGATAAAAATTTATCTTCTAAATCTTCAATTTGTTTTTCAGTAAGTTTTGCTTTGTCCTGAATATTTTTTAAAATTCCATGTTCTTTCTCAAATCGTTTAACATCAAGTAACTTTTTTTTCCTTTGATCTTTTGAAATCTGTTTTAGGGATAGATCTATTTCTTTTCTTCCTTTTTCTACTTTTTTTACTAACAGAACTTTTTTCTCACCTTCTTTGACATACTTGTTGACTTTTCGAACCCAACCTGGAGCAATTTCTGACACATGCAAAAATCCCTGAATTTTGCTATATTCGTCTAATGTAACATATGCCCCATGATCACTAATTTTAGTAATTGTTGCAATCACAATCTCACCTGTTTCAGGTAGTTCTTGTTGTTCTGTTGACATTATGAAATTAATCTACTAATTGAGGTTAAAAATCAATTCCTTTCTTTGCCTTTATTCCTGATTTGAATGGATGTTTAATCTCCTTCATCTCTGTAACTAAATCAGCTAATTCAATAATCTCTTCTTTAGCGTGATTTCCTGTTAAAACAAGATCTAATTTTTCAGGTTTTTCTTTGATTAATTTTATAATTTCTTTTACATCTAAAAGACCCAAATTAATTGCATAATTTACTTCATCAAGTATTATCACATCATATTTTTCTGAAAAAATTTTTTCTCTACAAATTTTTAATGCTTCAGCAGCATACTTTTCATGTTCTTCACGTGGACTATTGTCGTCTAATATTCCCACAAAACCTTTCCCAACAGCAATTAACTCAAAATTAGGTCCTAATTTTTTTGAAGAATCCATTTCGCCATAATGCCATGAACCTTTAATGAATTGTAACATGCATACTTTGTGTTCATACCCGATTGCTCTTAATGACAAACCCAATGCAGCAGTTGTTTTCCCTTTTCCATTTCCTGTATAAACAATAACTAAACCCTCTCCATCACTCATATGAACACAAGAAAACCATCTAGTAAAAAGATTGTAATTTTTAAATTAAATCCATTTAAATAAAAAACAACATTACAAAAAGAAATTGAAACTTCCCAGATTAGTAATTGCAGGTTCTACCAGTGGTGTTGGAAAAACATCGATCACGTGTGCAATTATCTTTGGTCTTAAAAAAAGAGGATACTCAATTCAACCATTCAAAGTTGGACCTGATTACATAGATCCTAGTTATCTCACTTCAATATCAAAAAATGAAACAAAAAATCTTGATGTTTGGCTAATGGGAAAACAAGAATTAATTCAAAGTTTCACAAGAAATTCAAAATCTGATATATCCATTATTGAGGGTGTAATGGGTTACTATGATGGGTTTGGAGGAAAAACTAATCTTGCAAGTACTCATCATGTTGCAACATTACTTGATTGTCCTGTAATACTAATTCTTGATGCAAGTAAAACATCTCGTTCCATTGCTGCAACTGCATTAGGCTTTACAAAGTTTCATAAAAATTCAAGAATCGTTGGAATAATTCTCAATAAAATTGGAAGTAAAAAACATGAAGATTTGTGCAGAAGTGCTCTAAGTGGATTAAAAATTCCAATAGTAGGTGTAATACCAAAAAACTCATCAAATAATTTAGAATCTCGTCATCTTGGATTAATTCCTGTTTCAGAAGATAAAATACTACAGAAAAAAATTAAAGAAATTTCAAAAGAAATTTCTGATTACCTTGATTTTGATATCATAGAAAAAATTACCACGAAGCCCTCTTCATTAAATAAAATTAAACAAATCACAAATAAAAAACCAAAAATTACTATCTCAGTTGCATTAGACAGCTCATTTAATTTCTATTACCATGATAATATTGAAGCTTTAAGACGTGAAGGAGCAAAAATCAAATTCTTTAGTCCGATCAATGACAAAAAGATCCCGACTTGTGATTCTATATACATTGGAGGTGGCTTTCCTGAAATTTTAGGTAAAAATCTTAGTCAGAATAATTCCATGAAAAAATCAATTAAACAGGCAGCAGAATCTGGTTTACCAATCTATGCGGAATGTGGTGGATTGATGTATCTCACAAATTCAATTAAACATAATGATCGTAAGTACAAAATGGTTGGTTTGTTTGATGCTGAAACTGAGATGACTAAAAAAATGACGTTGAATTACACTGAAGGTAAAATTATTTCAAACTGTATAATTTCATCACCAAGAAATTTTCGTGCACATGAATTTCATTATTCAAAAATAAATAATATTCCAAAAGATGCAAAATTTCTTTACGAACTTAAAATTGGCGAAGGAATTTCATCACATAAAGACGCGTTAACAGAATACAATACAATTGCATCATATTGTCATCTGTACTTTGACAGTGCAAAATTTGCTTCAAGTTTAATAAAAAATTCTCTAAAACTCAGTTAATTCCTTGTCTTAACAATTTGTATATTGCATTAATTATTGCTGATGCACAAGGACTCCCACCTTTTCGACCTACATTTGTAATAAATGGAATATCTGTTTTTGATAATTCATCTTTTGATTCTACGGCAGATACAAATCCTACTGGTATTCCAATAACTAGTGCAGGTTTTACAAGTCCTTCTTTTACCATCTCCATGACCTCTAACAGTGCAGTTGGAGCATTTCCTACTGCTACTATTCCTCCATCAATTTCTTTTTCTGCTACTCGCATAGACATCTGTGCTCTAGTTTTACCTGCTTTTTTTGCAGATTCCATTAGTGCAGGATCTGAAATATTACAGATTAAATTATTACCGAAATCTTTTGGATTTTGTTTATTCATCAATCCTATCACTCCATTAACATCTGTAACAATACTACATCCATTTTTTAGTGCATTAATTGCACTTGATATTGCATATTTATGAAATAGAAGTTTATTTTCTCCCGCAAAATCAAAATCAGCAGTAGAATGGATTATCCTTCTGACAATTGGCCACTCCATTTCATTATATGAATGAGAACCAATTTCATTTTCTATAATCTGCATACTTTCGTCTTCTATCTCTTGTCCTTTCCTAGTTTGCATTTTCAACCTCTCTTGCTCTATCTAAAATCAAATCAATCATTTTTTCATCTGCACCTAAATGTTTTGTAACACAAACTTTCTTCAAATCTGCATTATCTAAAGCTGGTATTAGATCATTATTAACATCTAGTTTTACGTGTGCACCTTCGTGTAGGAAATAAAATACAATCACCAAAACTTCTGGATTATCTTCCTGACATTTCTGTATACCTTGTTCAATGTTTGGTTCTTCAATTTCTAAATAGCAACGACTGACATTTCTGTATGAGGGTTTTAACTGATCTACAATATAATCAATTGAAATTCCTGAATTCGGATCTTTACTTCCATGTCCAATTATCATTACATCCACCTTGCTTTTCTCTAAATCAATTGAATTTTCTTTTAGTGCAGTAGTTACTCTATTATCTACTAAATCTACTAATGTTTTGTGCATTGTCATTGGTTTTGAAACAAGGAATTTGATCTTTGTATCTTTCTGGTACTTCATTGCATCTGCTACTGCAATCTTGACTTTTCGTCCTGGATATAGAAAATATGGAATAATCGTCATCTCATCAATATCTTTTTTCAAACATTTTTCCATTCCATCTTCTATGAATGGAGGAACTACTTCTAGAAAGCAAAACTCTGAGAAATCATAATTTCCTTTTTCTTTAACTTTCTCACAAATTATCTCTAACTCTTCTCCAGCTTCTCTTTCTCTACTTCCTCTGTCAATTAATAATAATCCTCTTTTCATTGTGTTATCCTCGCTATAGCTACTGTCAAGTTAGGAGGGAATTTCTGTTTTTCAACTATTAATTCACCTTCTGATGATTTTATTGCAGCAGCTTCTGAAACACTTGCTGTTCCTTCAAATGCCTTGACAGTTTTTGAAGGATTTGGTGTGGTTATTGTTGCTAATTCTTCTCTATCAATATACTCCACTGGTATGTTCATTTCTTCACCCAATTCGATCAAGCCTATAACATCTTTATCTTTCTTAATAGATACAAACCTAGCTATTTCATTCTGATTTAAGCTAAATTTTTCCAAAGTTTCACTCACTCCATTCATTATAGTTTCTTTAGAAGTATCCCAATGTAACCCAATTCCGATCACTAAACTTGGTACTCTGTAAATCACAGAATTCTTCATCACATCTTCGTCTTCTATCTTGTCATTTGTAATCAACAAATATGCTTTACAATCAGAATTCTTCAAATCTTCTACATTTGAAAAAAATGTTATATTTTCTGGAAGCTTTCCTTTCCACCATTCTCTTTCACCTATATTTTGAAAAATTCCAATCTTTTCTTTATTGACCATGAATGCACTAATTCTGGTTACGTTACTATCATCTTGAATCTTCCAACCTAATTCTTTTCCTACGAGATCAACTGCAATTGTTTTGTTTACGTCTGCAGCAGTTGTGATCACTGAAGTAGCTCCTATTTTGTCAGCAATTTCATTTGAAAGCTCATTTGCTCCACCTAAATGGCCTGATAAGACACTTATTACAAAATTTGCATTATCATCAATTACAATTACGGCAGGATCTGTTTTCTTATCTTTGATATGTGGTGCTAATAATCGAATTACTGCTCCTAATGAAAATAAACAAATCACACCATCATTATTTTTAAAAAGTTCAACAATTTTTCCACTTGTTGAATCATCATACCAATTAATTTTTTCATCATCATTTGAAAATTTTATTGGAGCAAAAACCTCAAAATTTGAAAAATGTTCTTTTAATTTTAAACTCATTTCTATGCCATTTTTTGTGATTGCCAAAACTGCTATCTTCTTCATACTGATAGAAATCGAGAATTAATTAAATGCCTTACTCTTTTTTATCTCGTGATAACACTGTTCCATCAAAATCAAATAATATGACTTCCACTGGAATTTTTTCCTCAGAATGCTGTCTCATTTGAATACACGCTTCTTTTGTCACCTCGTCAAAAAATCCATCAATTTTATCCTCGATAATAATTTCTTGAACATTTCTTGCAGTATTTGCACCCAAAATCTTTGAAATAGTATCTTCTCCTGCATTACATCTTTTTGCAAGCTCTGAAAGAAATTTCATATCTACTTTTCCACCTTTAACATGGGTTTGTTTCACACCTGCAGCCATTTTTGCTAATTTTCCAATAAATCCTGCAACGTATGCTTTTTTCAATTCTTGTTTTGCACATTGTTTAATTGTATAACCTGAAAAATCACCCATTTGAATAAATGAATGATCTGGTAAGTCTATTATCTTTCTTGCAAAGTCTTCACTTCTTCCACCAGTTGTTAAGACAACATTATCGTCGTTCATAGTATTTACAACAGAAATTTGTTGTCGAATAGCTGCAGCAAATGATGCTGTAGAATATGGAATTACAATTCCACTTGTTCCTAAAATTGAAATTCCTCCCATAATTCCAATTCTTGGATTATCTGTTTTTGGTCCCAACTCTTTTCCTTTTGGTACACTTACTACTACTCTAATTCCATTTTTTTCAAGTAACTCTTCTCCAACTTCTTTTACATTTTCTAAAATCATTTTTTTAGGTGTTGGATTAATTGCAGCACTGCCAATTTCTAATCCTAGTCCAGGTTTAGTAACTCTACCAACACCTTCTCCTCCATCAATTTCAATTTCTCCTATTACATCTGTTAATTCTATGTTGACAAAAATTGCAGCCCCATGTGTAACATCCGGATCATCTCCTCCATCTTTTATTACAGAACATTTTGCTGAATTTGTTGTGAATTCACATGAATCAATCTCAATTTCTAATCTTGAACGTTTTGGTAATATGATATCTACGTTTTCAATAATTTTTTGATTTTGAATTGCTAAAATACATGCCTTTGATGCTGCAGTTGCACAACTTCCTGTTGTAAATCCTGTTCGTAACTTTGTTTTGTTTTCACTATCTACATCCACGTGAATTTTTTTAGTTTTTTATGTAATAACTTTTGTTAAACACGGAGAATTTCGTTGAGAATAATCCATAATGCTACGACACCCAATCCTCCATAAAGTAAGAAATGAGTTGTTTTTTGTGATATTGGTTTTTCTCTATTATGTGTCTCATGATTATAATCTCCTCCAAATTGTTGATTCTCTCGTCTTAATTCCTCAAAACTGAATCTCATCTCGTCACCCATTTTTTCTCCTTGTGCTTTCCAAAAATTTTGATAATCTTCGCCTGAAACTTGTTCGTCCTTGTTTGATTGACTCTTTCTATGTGATTTTAGATATTGGTATGCCTCTGTAATTTCTTTGAACTTCTTTCCATCATTGTTTTCCAAATTTTTATCTGGATGATATTTTAGTGATAATTTTCTATATGCTTGCTTGATTTCTTTATGTGTAGAGTCTTTTGATACACCCAAAATTGCCCTACACTCTTCTGCATTCTTACCAAATTTTACATGAATCTTTGTAGCCATGTACTTTACTGGATATGTTTAAAATAAAATATCTTATTATTTGATTATGAACTCTAACTCTACCGATCTAGTTGCAATATCCGGTGCTAAAGGATTTGTTGGTAAAAATTTAAGAAAATTTCTTTCTCAACATAATATTCAATCAATTCCTATCTCTACAACTCATTTTAATAATAATCAGTTTCCAAAATTAAAAAAAGTAACTCACTTTGTTCATCTTGCTGGAATAGGTTCTGAATCAATCGATCAAAAATTCCAAAATGTAAACATTGAAACTACAAAAACTGTAATTGAATTATGTAAGAAAAACAGGATTAAAAAAATTATATATTTCAGTGGCCTAGGCGTTTCAAAAAATTCACGCTCTTCTTATTTTATATCAAAATTTAATGCTGAACAATTAATAAAAAATTCTGGTTTACAATATACAATATTTCGTCCATCGTATATTGTTGGAAAAGATGATTATTTGACAAAAAAACATATCAAAACAAATTTCCAAAAATCAAGTTTTAATCCCTGGCTCTGGAAAATTTATGCTACAGCCTATATCGATATTAGATGTATGTTCGTGCATTAATGTTGCATTAAATTCCTCAAAATTTTCAAATAAAATAATTGATCTAGTTGGACCAAACGAAATCTCATTTGAAAAATTGATCAAACAATCCATACCTGATAATGTTAAAACCAAAAAAATTACTCTAGAGTATGCATACAAACAAGCATTAAATGATATTAATTTTGAATATGGAGTGGAAGATCTTAATATTCTAGTTGGAAATTATACTGGAAATCATAAAAAATTAAAAAATTTGACTAATCTTGTTTTTAAAAAAATTAAGTCACTAAATACCTGATTCAGTTTTTAATTTTGCAGCTTTATCAGTTCTTTCCCAACTGAATTCAGGTTCATTTCTACCAAAATGACCGTATGCTGCCGTCTTTTTGTAAATTGGTCTTTTAAGGTCTAATTCTGAGACAATACCTGCTGGTCTCATATCAAAATTATTCCTAACTAACTCTTCAATTTTCTTTTCATCAATTTTGTTTGTACCAAATGTGTTTACCATTAATGATACAGGCTCTGCAACACCAATTGCATATGCAACTTGAACTTCACATCTCTCTGCTAATCCTGCAGCCACAATATTCTTTGCAACATATCTGCACATGTAACATGCTGATCTATCAACTTTTGATGGATCTTTTCCTGAAAATGCTCCACCACCATGTCTGCCCATTCCTCCGTATGTATCAACAATAATTTTTCTTCCAGTTAGACCTGCATCACCATGTGGTCCGCCAATTTCAAATTTTCCAGTTGGATTCACATGAATCTTGATATTGTCATTCCAAAGATTACCACACACTGGTTTTATCACATGTTCGATTAACTGTGATGTTATCTCATCATTAGTTATATCTGGAGAATGTTGTGTTGAAACAACTATTGCTTCAATTCCTTGAGGTTTGTTGTCTTCATATCTTACTGAAACTTGTGATTTTCCATCTGGTCTGATCCATGTTAGTTCATTGCTTTTTCTAACATCAGTCAATTTCTTTGTTAATTTATGTGCCAAAAGTATTGGTAATGGCATTAATTCTTCAGTTTCATTTGTAGCATATCCAAACATTAATCCCTGATCTCCTGCACCTTGTTCTTTTTCATCGTTAGCTGTAACTCCCTGTGAAATGTGTGGACTTTGTGGATCTAACTTAATCATAACTTCACAAGAATGTGAATCAAATTTTAGATCTGGATTGTCATAACCAATTTCTGTAATTGTTTTTCTAATCACATTTTCAATGTCAAAACTAGATTTTGATGTAACTTCTCCTGCTACTCCTACAAAATTGGTTGTAGTGATTGTTTCTACAGCAACACGTGAATCAGGATCGCCTTTTAGATATTCATCTAAAATTGAATCTGATATCATATCACAAACTTTGTCTGGATGACCTTCGGTAACAGATTCAGATGTAAATAGATAATTTTTTGTCATTTTCTAAAAATTAGATTTCGTCTTCTAATTTTATGAACAATACGTTGTTTCCTCTTAGAATAACTCGAGCAAATTTTCCTATTGTTTTACCCTCGTTTAATTCCTCAGCCTCAGTCATTATCAAATTCATGTAAGAATCAACATTTTTCATTTTACCTTTATACTCAACTTCATTTTTTAGTCTGACTATCACAGTTTTCTTTACATTCTTTTGTAAAGTTGTCAATGGTCTTTTAGCAGCTGTAGTTTGTGACATAAATTTTCTCTTGTGATGAATCGATTTTATAGAGAATATAAAGTCTTGCTTAGATTACGAAGAACTTTTTATTTTTATTTTACCCATTCTATGTATGATATCTTCGCAGATCGGTTCACTAGACAAATTTTTTTCAGGTGGATTACAAAATGGAATGATCACTGAAATCTCTGGATTAAGAGGTACTGGAAAAACTCATCTTGCTTTACAATTTGCAATTCAAACCTTATCTAAAAATGATAAAGTTTTGTTTATTGATACCACCGTAGAATTCAGACCTGAAAGATTTCTTCAAATGTTACAATCAAGAAATCTTTCATCATCTCTACTTGAAAATCTGCATATTTCCCATGTTACTGATACTCAAAAACAAATTGATGTTCTTGAACATTTCCAAAATGATCGTTTCTCTTTACTGATAATTGATAATATCGCTGATTTATTCTCATTTGAATATTCAAAAAAAGAACATCTAATAGAAAAAAATGTAAACTTTGGAAATTATATGATTAAGCTTTCAAAATTAACTCAGTCAAATAACATACCTCTAATAATCACTAATCAAGTCTTGTCTCATGATGATATCAGTTATCAAAGAATGCATATTCAACTTGAAAATTATGTCCATCAGAGAATTCAACTTGAAAAAATAAAAAATAGATACACATGCAAAGTTTCTTCTCCATTCATTTTTGATGCAAAATTTGATTATAAAATAACAAACTCTGGAATTGAGGAAACTGAATCTATTTAATACACGATAATCATTCTCTAA
>CACFJZ010000014.1 GCA_902566725.1 uncultured marine group I thaumarchaeote | reverse complement strand
CAAACATGTAATCGTGTTGAGATATTTGGTTCTGCTGAAAAATTTGATAAAGAAAAAATCAAAAAAACTTGGGCATCTCTTGCTGGATTGGAAGAAAACACATTCCATGAAAATCTAGAATGGTCTGAAGATTCTGAAGTGTATGAGCATCTCTTGAAACTAACTTCTGGACTTGATTCAATGGTAGTTGGAGAAGAACAAATTATGACACAAATTAAAGATTCAATTCAATCTGCTAAAAAATTAAAAGTTTCTGGTGAATCTCTTAACACGTTATTTGATAAAGCAATACGTGTTGGTACTAGAGTTCGTACTTCAACTGGAATTAGTAAAGGAAGCATATCTGTTGGTTCAATGGCAGTAAAACTTGCTGAAGAAAACGTTGATGAAATGAAGCTCAAAAAGATTCTTTTGATTGGAACTGGCGAAGCTGCAACTCTTGTTGCTAAATCCCTAACAAAAAGAGGATATCCATTTTTCATATCCAGTAGAACTGTTGAACGCTCAACATCATTTTCTAAAACTGTAGGTGGCCAACCTGTTGATTTCAATTCAATTCTAACTGGCTTTGAAAATTATGATATAGTATTTGTTGCAACAACAGCTCCATATTTCCTTGTAACTTATGAAAGAATCCAAAAAGCACTAGAGACAAAGAAATCTGGCATGATGATACTTGATCTATCTAATCCTAGAACTGTTGATGAAAAAGTTGCTGAATTAAGAGGAATTAAACTGATGAATATTGATCAAATTGCAGAAATGGTTGACAAAAATATGCGAAGTAGAATTGGTCAGAAAAACTCTGCAGAAGAAATAATTAAAGAAGAACTGCCCGTATTAGAAGCAAGCATGAAACGATTAGAAGCTGAACCAATTGTAAAGGATGTTTTCAAAAGTACTGATGCCATTAGAATTAAAGAACTTGAAAAAGCATTGGGTATGTTAGGTGAATTAACTGATTCACAGAAAAAAATTATTGAAGAATTATCAAAATCTGTAGCAGAAAATATCATGTCGACACCTATGAACAATCTTAGAAAAGAAACTGAACATGGAAATTCTGATGTAATTAATGCAGCATCAAAACTATTTAATTTTAAAAAAGAAGATAATTAGTGATTATAGCGCATTTGATTTGATTCTTGTTTGAATCCAATTCTTTCATAAAATGGAATTAATTCATGTTTACAATCCAAAATTGTTTTGTAACAATTTTTTGCTTTTGCAACCTCTAAAAGTGATGTGACAAGTTTAATCCCAATTCCTCTACCTTCAAATTCTTTTGAGACCACAACGTCTTCGATATGGCCCACTTTACCTCCTTGATGAATGAATTTTTGCTCAATAAGTAGAGTTGTTGATCCTACAATCTTCCCATCAACTTCTGCTACGTGTATTATGTGATCTGGATTTTCAATAATTTTCTTTAGAATATCTTTTGCATTATCTTTATCCAAATTACTTGCATTCTTCAAATTATCTAAGCTTTCCAAAAAACCAATGTCTATATCTGATTCAACTATATTTCGAATTTTTATTTCTGACATATCTCACTCCTACTTTTTACTATAATCCTCATTTGTTTTTTCATAGGTCTCTTTATCACCAATATCGATAAATCCATTTTTGGAAATAACACTACTTATTCTCTTTTTTCTTGAAAGTACTTTTCGAATAACATTGTCCATTCCATATTCTTTATTTTTTGGAATTAATTTGAACACTTCTGGTTCCATTACATAACATCCAATATTGATCTTGGCTGAAAATTCTGGTTTTTCACTCCATGCCGTAACTTGACCACTTTTTTTGGTATCAATTACACCATACTTCAAATTGAATTTATAATCGAATAGACTCATAGTTACATTTGCTTTAGATTTCTTGTGATGTTTGATCATATTTCTCAAACTGAAATTATAGATTGAATCTCCATATAGACAAACAAATGTATCATCAATGAATTTCTCCGCAGTTTTTAGTTGACCTGCTGTTGCAAGGGGCTTTTTTGAAATTGCGTATTCAATTTTAACCCCAAATTTCTTTCCATCCTCAAAATAATCTTGTATTTTATTTCGCAAATAACTCACACATAGAACAATTTCTTTAATTCCATTTTTCCTAGCCCACTCTATTTCATATTCTAAAATTGGTTTTCCACCTAATGGTAGCATTGGTTTTGGAAGTGATTTTGTATATGGTCTGAGTCTTGTTCCTAATCCTCCTGCTAAAATTACTACCTTCATGAGTTTGTATGCACTATTGAGTTCTATTTATGTTCAATTACACAATATTTAGTGATTCATTGAATTAGCAAAATCTTCTTTATGACTTCAGATGGATCACTTGCAAAAATTATGATCATTGGTTCTTTTCCCATGTCTCCTTTGTGATATATTATGTCAGGAGGATATGATCTCAAACAACTAGAAACGCCCCATGCTATTGATGAATTTTCTTTTTTCTTTGATCTTCTTGATTCCTTACTTCTATCATAATTTTCAACTTTCAATCCTTTCTTTTTTGCTTTATCAATCATTTTTTTTTCATATTTTATGTTAATTGCTGAACGAATGTTTGGGAACTTTTTTGATACTTCTAATACTGCAGTTGCCACATGTTGTGAACCACCAAAAATTATGTTACCTGCTTGTATCACTTCTTTTCCTGATTTGACTAATCTGCCAGAAATTCCTAGTATATCGCTAGTCTTCTTTGGTTTACTCTTAGAAAAAACAAAATTAGTCTGACATTCTGGAATTAAATTTGAAATATTCTTGATGTTTTGGAAATTAACTACTGAATGTGCAAGTTCTTTGTGAATATCTGATTGTTTTTTAAATGTAATATTGATCCCTTTTCCTAAACTTTTTGAATTTTTTATAGATTGGAAAACATACTCTTTTGCAAAAAGTGAAGAATCATGAATTGTTTTTTTCATTGCAAGTGAAGCTGTAATTGATGCAGAATAATTACATCCACTTCCATGATTTATGATCTTTATTTTCTTACCTTTTAGATAATAACTTCTAGTCTCTTCTAAAACAAAATCCTCTATTCCATTTTCTGTTTCATTAGAACCTGTAATTATGACATTTTTTGCTCCCATTTCTTGAATCTTCTTAGCTGCCTTCACGATTGAATTATGTCCTGATAGAATTTTTGCTTCTTTTTTGTTTGGCGTAATGATAGTGGCCAATGGAATAATCATTTTTTTAAAATCATTCACAGCTGATTTTTTTAATAATATTGTCCCAGTCGTTGATTTTATGATTGGATCAACTACCACTGGACATTTTACTTTTTTAACAACTGCATGAACTGCTTTGATTGTGTTTGAATCATACACCATTCCAATTTTTATTGCGTCAATCTGAAAATCATCCAAAACTGATTTTAATTGAGATTTTACTGTCTTGACTGGAATAGGTAATATCTCTGAAATTTTCTTCGTATTTTGGCTAGTTATTGCTGTAATTACAGTAAATCCATATGCTCCATGATTCTCAAACGTCTTAACATCGCTTTGAATCCCTGCTCCCGATGATGGGTCTGACCCACCGATTGAAAGAACGTTCATGTTGATCGTATGTTAAACGATTGTTTAAATCCACCATTTACTGATTTTATTTATGGCAACTCAGATGACATCTGCTAGAAGAGGTATCGCTACTGATGAGATGAAACAAGTAGCAAAAGATGAAGATGTAACACTTGATTGGTTAATACCTAAAATTGCAAGCGGTTCGATAATAATTCCTAGCAATAATGTAAGAAAAGAAAAGATTCACAATGTTGGAATTGGTAAAGGTATGAAAACCAAAGTCAATGTGAATATAGGCACTTCTACTCTAAATGTAAATCTTGAAGAAGAAATTGAAAAAGCTCAAGTTGCAGTAAAATATCATGCCGATACTATAATGGATCTGAGTGATGGCGGTGATGTTGGAAGTGTTAGAAGAAAACTATTAGAGGTTGCACCAATTACTTTTGGAACTGTACCAATCTATGAAGCGTATAATTTTGGAGTTGAAAAACACAAGAATCCTCTTGACATAACTGAAGATGATTTTCTAAAGGCATTTGAAAATAATGTAAAAGACGGTGTTGATTATACAACAATTCATTCTGGAATAACAAAAGAAATTGCTAAAAGAATTCTGAAGGTAGAACGATATGCAGGAGTTGTAAGTAAGGGTGGAACAATTACTGCTGCATGGATGTTAAAATATGATAAAGAAAATCCATACATTACTCATTATGATTACATGATGGAGCTTGCTCAAAAATATGATGTAACATTCAGTTTAGGTGATGCTCTAAGACCCGGTTCTATCCTTGATTCACATGATGAACTACAAGTACAAGAAATGATTAACATCTCTAGACTTGCAAAACGTGCAAATGAAAAAGAAGTTCAGGTAATGATAGAGGGTCCTGGTCACGTTCCATTAAATGAGGTCGCCGCAAACGTACGTTTGGCTAAATCTTTGATTGGTGATGTACCTTACTATGTTCTAGGTCCTTTAGTTACTGACATTGCATCTGGGCATGACCATATTGCTAGCGCTATAGGTGCTGCAGTGTCTGCAAGTGAAGGTGTAGATCTTCTCTGCTATCTTACTCCCTCCGAACATCTCGCATTGCCTAATGCTGAAGAAGTAAAGGCTGGTTTAATTGCATACAGAATTGCTGCACATGCAGGTGATCTTGTAAAATTAAGAGAAAAGGCAATCAAATGGGATATGAAAATGACTGAAGCACGAAGGACACTTGATTGGGAAAAACAATTAGCATTATCCATTGATCCTGAAGAAGCCGCAAAAATCCATGGACGTACCGGTCAACACCCAGGAAATAATGTTCCATGCACAATGTGTGGTGGTGCTTGTGTTTACTTGATGTTGCCACAACAAAGAAAGTATGAAAAAGATCCAGAAAAATTAGAACAATCTAGTTAACACTCTATCTAAACTTGGAACAGTTGAAAAATTTTTCAGTTCGTCTACATCAATCCATCTTGAATCTGAATTTTCCCAATTCAGTTTAATCTCTCTATTTTCAGTTGAAAACAAGAATGGATACACTTCCCATTGATGATTTGCATATTGTGGTGATTCAATAAAAATAACTTCACCTTGTTTAAGTAAACTGATATTAGATTTCTCTATGCCTACCTCTTCAAAAACTTCGATTTCTGCTCTTGCAAGCGGTTCTTCGTCTCCTTCAATTATACCGCTAATTCCTGCCCACAAACTCTTCATTGTTTTTACTTTTTCACTCCTCTTTAGAAGTAATATTTTTTCAGAGTTTTTTAAAAATGAAGTAACAATCTTTGTTTTATGCATTATTTCTCAATAGTGTTAACCATCTTTGTTAGTTTCTTGTAGGACTTTTCTAGGTCAACATTTTGAGATATTTTTTCTTTGTTTGTATTGATATATTCGATAATCTCTTCTCCTTTACCTTCTTGTGCAGATGTAAGTAATCTGCCTACATCTTTCCAAAATTCTTCAGCTACTTTTCTAATTTCCGGATTTGAAATTATGGTTTCAATTAATTCTGGCGATTCTGTCATTATACTCTCTGCCAATATTTTTTGTGCCTTGAAAGTGGTTCCTGCCATTTTCTCTGTTAATGAAATTTTGTCATCTTTTGCTAGAATGTTTGCAAATGCTATGTTAATTAGATGTGTTAATCCTAAAATCATGGCAATTTTTTTGTCATGTTCAGTTGAATCAATTGTTACAAAATTACCATCAGGAAATAGCGTTTTTGCAACGTTTAGTTCTTTTTTTCCATCTTTGATTGGAACCAATACAATGTTGTGATTTTTTAAATTTTTTGCACCTGGACCAAACATTGGGTGTATACAAATAGGTGAAACTTTTGCAGGAATTTTTCCTAATGCGGTAGCCGTTTTTGATTTTTGTGATGTTATATCAATTAGAAATGATTCTCTCTTCATTTCTTTAGCAATGAGTCTGATTATCTCTGGAGTTTTTTTAGTAGGGGTTGACAACAAAACATAATCTACATTCAAAATTGCACTGATTAGTGATTCTGCTTTTTTGATATTCTTTGCAACTGGATTTGTATTGTCAAAACCAGTTACTTCGAATCCTTTTTTTGAAAAATATTCTGAAAACCACTTGCCCATTGCGCCTCCTGCACCAATTATTGCAATTGTTTTTGCCATTCTAATCCTTGATCTTAGTTTTTAATATGTCCATGCCTTCATTAAGGGTTTTTATGTCCTGACAAGCTGAAATTCTAAAAAATTCATTATAATCTCCAAACCCTATTCCTGGTGCAATTGCTAATCCTTCTTCAAGTAACTTTTCACATAATTCTGATGTATTAATTGGATTTTTGGTACGTGCAAATATGTACATTGCACCATCTGGATTGACGAATTCCAATTCCATCTCCTTGCAAATTTCTTGCAATTTTGCTAATCGTCCATATATCGTTTTGACATTGTCGCCTACGTCATCATTAAGTGATTTCATGGCGGTATACTGAATTGGCTCTGATACATTTGTTAGACATAATGCTTGCAATTTTGTTAATTTGTTGATAATCTCTTGACTTGAAACAACATATCCTATTCTATATCCTGTCATTGAATGTGATTTTGAAAATGACTGTGTGATGATTGATTTCTGATAATTATATGTTAGAATACTTTTCCATTCATCATTTGAATAGTTACTATAAATCTCATCGCTTAGAATGAACAGATCATTTTTCTTTGCAATTTCAACAATTTCATCTAGTAATTTTTTTGGTAAAACCTTGCCTGTAGGATTGTTTGGGTAGTTTAGTACAATCATTTTTGTATTCTCATTGATACAAGATGTAATTTCTTCACTCTTTGGTTCCCATTTATTTTCTAGTTTTGTTTTAACAGTTCTTACTTTGATTCCTGAATTTATTGCACATTGTCTGTATGCTGGCCACGCAGGTTCTATTACGATAATCTCATCTCCCGGATCTAACAGTGTAGTTATGGATAAGAATACTCCAAATCTTGCACCTGGTGTAACCATAATATTCTCAAAATCAACCTTAGCATCAAAATTCTGATTTGCAAAGTTTGCTATTTCTTTTCTAAATTCCGGTAATCCTTTTGCTGGACCATAATTTCCAAATCCTTTATCATACACTTCTGATAATGACTGTTTTACACTAGTTGGAGGTTCAAAATCTGGCTCCCCTACTTCTAAATGAATAATTTTTTTCCCCTGCTGTTCTAATTCTTTTGCTTTAAGAAATATTGCTAAATGTGTATTGGATTCTGAAGATTGAGCCTTCACTGATTCATTTAATAAAAAATTCAAAAATTTCATTGCGGAATTAGAATCAAAATTAATCTCTTCACATTTTCTTTTTACTACGTCTCTAAGTTCATTTTCTCTTGATTCATTAGATACACTCATCCCTTCTTGATTCTTAATTTTCCCAATTTCTTGGGCAATATCATTTCTTTTTTTTAATAGAGATAACATATCTATTGTGATCTCTTCTATTTTTTTTCGTAATTTTTCTAATTCAGTCATTTTTACAGTGTTGGTTTTATGAAACCACTGAGTAATGCGTGATCAGCTATTGTTAGCGCAATCAATGAATCTACTACTGGTGGTGCACGTGGAACAACACATGGATCATGTCTTCCTCCCACTTGTAGTTTGATTGGTTTCTTTTTCTTAATGTCTACACTTTGCTGAATTTTAGAAATTGAAGATGCTGGTTTGAATGCAATTCTAAGTGTAATTGGCATTCCATTTGAAATTCCTCCTAAAATTCCTCCTGAATTATTTGTCTTTGTTGATACTTTTCCTCCTTTCATAACATATGCATCATTATTTTCTGAACCAAATTTCTCTGAACCTGCAAATCCTGAACCAAATTCTATTCCTTTAACTGCAGGTATTGAAAAAATTGCTTTACTGATGTCTGATTCTAATGAACCAAAAATTGGTTCTCCTAATCCTACCGGTAAATTAGTTGTAATTGATTCAATTATACCTCCTAGCGAATCACCTTTTTTTCTTGCATCTAAGATAACACTCTTCATTTTTTTGGCTGTATTGTTATCTGGACATCTGACGTCATTTGTATAAATTGATTTGAATTCTTTTTTAGTGGCCTCTTTTTTCATTTTCACTTTGCCAATTTGAGATGTGTAGGAATTTGTTTCAACACCAATTGTATCTTTAAGGAGCTTTCTTGCAATTGCTCCTCCCATCACATGTGTTGCAGTTAATCTACCTGAAAATCTGCCTCCTCCTCTATGATCATTATATTTTTTGTATTTTACATATGCTGGATAATCTGAATGTCCTGGCCTCATCTCAGTTCTTAATTTTTCATACGCACTTGATTTTTGATCCTTATTCCAAATGATCATTGTAATTGGCGCCCCCGTTGTGTATCCTCTAAACGTTCCAGTTAGAATTTCAACAATATCTCCTTCTTTTCGTTGTGTAGATACAAGTGATTGACCTGGTTTTCTTAAATCCAGCATTTTCTGAATATCATTTTCTTCTAATTCTAAACCTGCAGGGCATCCATCTAAAACCGCACCAATACACTTACCATGACTTTCTCCAAAACTAGTAAGAACTAGTCTTCTGCCAATTGAATTACCGTTCAACAATCAAAGATCATCAATGATGCTTATAATCGTTCTATGCATAAACTCAGAGTTTATTTATTCTTCAAGTGAAAAAATACGCATGAAAAGAATTGGTTTGTTGGGATGTGGTGCAATTGGTACACAAATTGCAATTGCAATTGATACTGGTATAATTCCTGCCAAACTGACTCATATTTTTGATGACGATAAATCAAAATCCACGCTCCTTGAAAGTAAATTAAAAAACAAACCAACAATTGTTGAAAATGTTCATCTTCTTTCCTCGAATCCTGTTGATCTAGTAGTTGAGGCCGCTTCTCAAGATGCAGTTAGTGATAACGCATTGAGTATTCTACAAAATAGAAAAGATTTGGTCATAATGAGTAGTGGTGCATTATTAGATGAATCTGTTTTTGAAATAATTTCAGATGCATGTAAGGAATTAAAAAAAACAGTTTATCTTCCATCAGGAGCAATATCTGGAATTGATGCACTTAAAGCTGTTAGGGATGAACTTGATTCAGTCGTACTAACTACCACCAAGCATCCTGATTCCCTTAGAGGTGCAAAATTCTTTAATGACTTTAAGATTGATCTAGATCAAATAAATGAAAAATCAACAATTTTTGAAGGTACTGCTAATGAGGCAGTAAGATTGTTTCCAAAAAATATCAATGTCTCTGCATTGCTCAGTCTCTCTGGATTGGGAAGTCATGAAACAATTGTAAAAATAGTGGCTGACCCAGAAACTAAAAAAAACACACATGAAATTTTTGCATCTGGAAAATTTGGCCAAATAACTACGAAAATTGAAAACGTCCCTGATTCAAATAATCCTCGTACAAGTAGACTTGCAATCTTATCTGCCATAGAAACAATAAAGTCAATTTGTACTTCTGATATTAAAATTGGAACATAAAATTATGATAAAATTGCACCCGCATTTTTTACATCTTTAATAAATTCTGGATATGAAACTTTTACTGCATCCGGATCAGATACTGTGCAATCTCCAATAAACATGCCTACTATTGAAAATGCCATAAACATTCTATGATCATTCTCTGAGTTTAATTCTGCAGGGTGCAATTCTCCAGATTTTTTAACAATCATCCCATCTTCTTTTTCTTCAACATCTAATCCAACTTTTTTTAATTCTCGTGATAAAATTGCAATCCTGTCAGTTTCTTTGTATCTTGCATGTTTTACATTAAACATTTCAATTGGTTTTTCAGATTTTAAAGCCAATATTGCAATTGCTGGTAAAAGATCAGGCGTGTCTGATAAATCAAATTTCCCTCCCTTCAAAAATTCTGGTGACTCTGTTGTTATCATATCCTCCTCCAGTCTGACATTCACTCCTAATTTCTCTAAGATATCCACGATTGCTTCATCACCTTGTGGCATATCTCCCAAACTAATCTCTATATCTAGTCCATCCTCTAGCAAAACATTTGCCGCCAATAATAATGCCAGATTAGAAAAATCTGATGGAATTGAAAATGTTGTTGGCTTGTAAATTTGGTGTGAAACATTATATTTTTTATATTCTTCTTCTATCCTTACTTCTACGCCAAATTTCTTCATAATTGCAATTGTTAAATCTACATATGGTTTTGAAACTAATTCTCCTTCTATATTGATAGTTAGTCCTTCTGGCAATCTTGGAGCAATAATCAACAATGCAGAAATAAATTGACTAGATATGTCACCTTTAATCGAAATCTCATTTCCCTGAATTTTTCCTTTTATGTTGATTGGTGGCTTTCCTTCCTCTGATTCTGTTTCTACTCCCATGGTTTCTAATGCATCTAATATTGGCTGCATTGGTCTTTTTCTTAAACTATCATCTCCTGTTAGTCTTGTATTTCCTCCTGACAATGCTGCAATTGCAATTGCAATTCGAATTGTAGTTCCAGAATTTTCTGCATTGATCATTGAATTTTGAACAGTTGAATCAATCGTATTTTTTATAGTTACATTATTTTCAATTTCTTCTACTTCGACACCAAATCCACGGCATGCGTTAATTGTGGCTATTGTATCATTTGATCTCAAAATATTCCTCACTATGCTTTTCCCATCTGATAATGCTGCAAGAAAAATTGCTCTATGAGTATAACTCTTGTTTGCTGGACACACTATTCGTCCTTTCAATTGTGATTTCTGAATTTTACAGTTCATGAACAAATGCCTTTTTGTTATTGATTTTTGCTATCATGATCTTACCCTCTAAAACTGAAAATTCTTTCATGACTTTTGTTTTATTTCTCTTATCTGTAATTGCAATTATTGAAGGACCATTGCCTGAAATTGTTGCACAATGTGCACCTCTTTCTATCAATCTCATGATAAGTTTTGGTTCAGAATTTAAAATTGAAGTTGTAGCAATTCCATTTAATATTGCTGCATTCCAGTAATCTGAGCTTTTTGCTAATTCCCAGGATTTCTTAAATGCATTATTGAATTCTTTTAATCTTTTCAAATTTCCTCTCTTTCTTGACTTTGGCAAAAAAATGATTGCCTGTACATCTTTTGGTGCTAACTCTCTATGAATCAATTTCATCTTTAAATTATCCGTCACATTAAATCCTCCAAAATGACATGCACATGCATCATCATATGCTCCAGTTATACTAACTTTGGTTTGTATTGATGTTTTAGCCCCTAATCTCAAAACATCTTCATCAGAAATTTTTTTTCCAAATGCTTTTGCGCATGATAGTGCAACAGCTGATGAAATTGCACTTGAACTCTTCAATCCATATCCTGTAGGTATATTCGACTTGAAATCTAGTTCTAATCTACTTCTTTCTAATATTTTTGCTGGAATCATATTTTTTATAATTTGATTTATCAAACGTGAACTAATCGTCTTATTTTCTGATGTAATATGAATTCCTGTTCCTTCTTTTTTTACAAGTTTTGTCTCTACAAATGTATCTATTCCCAGAGTAGCTCCTTTTCCTGTTGCAATTGCATTGACAATTGATACTGCACCAAATACTTTTGCTATTACTTCTGTCATCCAAATCCTCCTAAAATAGAACGTTTCATTGCCTCATATGGTGCTTTTTGGTCTAACCAAATCTCAAATGAACGAATTGCTTGTCCAAGCAACATCTCATACCCATAAATTATTTTACAATTATTTTTTTTAGCTGTGTTTATTAAATTGGTTTTCAATGGCTTGTATACAATATCATAAACAACTGTTTGGCTATCCATTAAACTACTAGGTATGATATTCTTCTCATCATTTAGTCCCAATGATGAAGCATTAACTATAAAATCAAATTTAGAATCTAACATATCCATTTCTTCCAAGTGTATTGGTTTAGCATTAAATCCAATTCCATTTGAGAATTTAGCTAATCTTTCTCCATTTTCTTTTGTTCTGTTTGCAATTACTATGTCTTTTGCATTCTCTTTTTGAAAACCTGCAATTATTGCTCTTGATGCTCCTCCTGCCCCTAGTAATAATATCCTAGAACCTTTAATTGGAATTTCTTTTCTTTTTATGGGTTCTAAAAATCCATCCATATCTGTGTTAAAACCTCTTAGTATCCCATCATCATTAAACACAGTATTTACCGCACCAATTCTCTTGCAATTCTCATCCAAATTATCTAAATACTTCATCATCTCAATTTTATGAGGAATTGTAACATTAAATCCTGTAATCTTGATTTTTTTTAATGATTCAATCCCTGTTGCTAATTCTCCATTTTCAACTTTATATGCTATATACGTACACTCCATATCTAATTCTCTATATGCTGCATTATGGATTGTAGGAGACAATGAATGATCAATCGGGTCACCAATCACCGCAAATGTTTTGAGCATAGTCATATTCCAAATTAGATTGATATAACCTATTCATTGGTAAAAAAAATTTTCATAGTAAAAATTAATTCTACCAAATCCCACAAAAATCATGCAAAAAATTACCTTTGTAATATTCTTAATCTTAGGTCTGTCATTAATTCCCGCATCTTTCTCTGAAGAAATCCCTTCATGGGTAAAAAATAATGCATCTTGGTGGTCTGAAAGAACAATCTCACAAAGTGAATTCACAGATGCTTTGGAATTTCTAATAAATGAAGGAATTATCTTTGTCCCTCCTCCTGAAGAATCTCCTATCCCTGGTCCTGACAAAATTATCCCTGATTGGGTAAGAAATACTGCTGGATGGTGGTCTCAAAATCTCATCCCAGATTCAGAATTCGTTAATGCTATGAAATATCTCATAAATATTGGAATAATTGATGTCAATGCATCAACTCCTGTAAAAACTATTGAATCTACTCCTGAAGAAGATGTTGTAATTATCTCTCCTCTTAATATTGTGATGGATGGATCATCTTTTGCTCATCAAAACAAAAACTTTATTCTAGATACTAAAGTTTTTGATTCTGAAAACTATTCTGGAACCGAATACTCTGTTCATAGAAAAGGATTGGATAGTGTAGATGTCACTTTTCAACTATTCAATGAAGATGGTGTCTTAATACATACTTTTGATGATGTAACAAAGTATGGTGGCTTTGTTAACTATACTGTAATTGCACGTGAAACCTCTCAAGAGCGTTCTGGTATGGGTGGTGGAGGTCTTTGGTTAATCAATAATATTTACACTGTAAAAATATCTGCAACTCTGGGTGAACAATATGGAGAAGCATATTGGGAATTTGTTGGTGTTCCTCATGAAGGATACTATAATCAAGCACCGAGTACCTCATTTGCAACCGCTTACAATACTAATGCATCCTCTTTCTATCATACTTTGGATATTAGTTCATCAGTCAATACCCCTGAAGGACTAATTTTCTCTAAAAATGGAAGTAGGATGTACGTTCCTGACAATAATGATGATAAAATAAACCAATTCAAACTTACAACTCCATGGGATATTTCTACTGCAGTGTTAGAACATACTTCTGCTGCAACTGGTGAAGGTGGAACTGATCATGTAGAAGATCTTGCATTTAGCTCCGATGGATACAAAATGTATATCATTGAACGAGACTCTGATAAAATTTTAGAATATAATTTATCTATCCCGTGGGATATCTCTGCTTCAAGTATGTCTGATGCTAATAGTGATTATACTATTGATAATGGAATAACCAATAATCCTGAAGATATTGCATTCAACTCCGATGGAACAAAAATGTACATACTAGACAATGATGGTGCATTTGATGCAACTGAAACTGGAGATCAAATCTTTGAATATGATCTTAATCCTGCATGGGATGTTTCTGAGGCAACAATTGTCACGAATGGACATTTTACAATTGTTGAAACTAATACATCAGGTGGCGCACCTGATGCATTTGAATTTTCTACTGATGGAAAACTCTTATTTGTTGTAGATCCTGCAGGGTTTGATAGATTAATCAAGTATCGTCTTACAACTCCATGGGATGTTTCTTCTGCAGCTAATGATGTTGGTTCAAATTTGGTAGATATCGTACGACTTGAAACGCAACAAGATGCTACGAAAGGATTAGCTTTTGGTGATAATGGACGAAAATTCTACATTACAGGTAAAGGAACTGATGGTTCCTCTCCATCAGTTAGTCAATGGAATTTGCCATAAAACCATTTTCAAAATTTACTTAGTTCTCTGATATTGATATTTCTTAATTTTGATTAAATCAAAATATGATCCGAATTTCTTGACATCCATCTCTCCATCTAATGCATTTTTCTCTATGGGTTCTGAATCAAATCTCTTAATTTTTTTATAAGTTGTATCTCTTTCAGCAGGTATTCTTCCAACTCCTCTAATTAAATGACGTATTTCTTTTGGTCTTAGAAGTTGTCCATATCCTGAACCTGCTGCAGTTGATATACTCTCATTGATCAATGTTCCTCCAAAGTCATTTGCTCCCCAGTTTAGAAGTACTTGTGAAAACCTTGGACCCTCTTTGACCCATGACATCTGAATATTATCTATTACATTATTAAGCATAATTCTTGAAATAGCATGAACTAATAATGCATCGTTAGAATTTGCTCCTTGTTTTATTCCCTCATGGAGTTTGTATTTATACATTGGTGCTTCTGAATAAACAAAATTTAATGGCACAAACTCTGTAAATCCTCCTGTCTCTTTTTGAATTTCACGAATTGTGTCTAAATGATTCACTCTATGCTCGTTTGTTTCTAAATGTCCAAACATCATTGTTGATGTTGATCTAATGCCCATTTTATGAGCGGTTTTTATAACATCAGTCCATTCTTTGACTGTAATTCGTCCAGGAGAAATTTTATCTCTTAGTTTTTGATTTAAAATTTCTGCTGCAGTTCCTGGAATTGTATCCACTCCTGCATCTCGCAATCTACTCAAGTATTCTTTTGTTGAAATGTTTGATCTGGTTGCCCCATAAAGAATCTCTTCTGGAGAAAATCCATGAATATGAATATCTGGAACTTCAATCTTTATCTCTCTACAAATGTTTTCATACAAATTTGCATCCATGTCTGGTGGTAAGCCTGCCTGAACACATACTTCTGTGGCACCGTATGTGTAAGCCTCTTTTGCTCTTCTAGTAATTTCTTCAATAGGAAGCGTATATCCTTCCTCCTCTCTAAAATCACGACTGAAAGCACAAAAACCACATTGTTTTATACAAACATTTGTGAAATTGATATTTCGATTTACTACATAAGTTACAATATCTCCAACTTTTTTCTTTCGTAGAAAATCTGCTACTTTTCCGACTAATTGAAAATCAATCTCTTTTGCATCAAATAACACCAATGCCTCTCTAGCACTGATGTCTTTTCCTGAAATTGATTTATTTAGAATTGCAGCAATTACTGGATCTGCATATTTTAAAATCCCATCTACATCTTTATTTTCTAAATTCATTTCCAATAACTCTCTTTAACGTAATTTTTTTCATCAGCAATTAAAGATATTCTTTGTTTAAGATCCTTGTTAATTAATGGAATGAATTCTGGGTACACTGGAAATCTAGCGTTTAGTGAAAAACCTAGATTGTTACATTTTTTCTCTACGTTTTGAATATTTGGCCATGAAAATTCTGGATTAACATAGTCTGATGTAATTGGAGATATTCCTCCCCAATCGTTTATTCCAACTGATAAAAATTCATTATAATTATCTGGAGATAGATTTGGCGGAATCTGTATATTCGCTTCAGGCATAATCATTCTACATAACGCAACTACCATTTTGAAATAGTTTTCTTCTGGTGTACTATGTTCAAACATCGAAGTCTTTGGCTTTGGATGAAAATTTTGTAGTATTATTTCTTGTATATTTCCATATTTTTGATGTATTTTTTTAATATCGTAAATTGACTGTATACATTCTTCTAATGTTTCTCCAATCCCAACTAATATTCCTGTAGTCATTGGAATTTTCAACTCTCCTGCATTTTTTAAAATATTTAATCTTGCAACTGGTTCTTTACTAGGTGCATCTTGATGAGGCATTCCATCTTCTCTTAATCTGACACTGGAATTTTCAAGCATTACTCCCAAACTTACATTTGTTTTCCCAAGTTCTTTCATTTCGTTTTTTGTAAGATTTCCTGCATTAGTATGTGGGAAAACTCCTTCTCTCAAAACAATCTCTGAACAATGAATCAAATATTCTGTAGTCGATGAAAACCCTTTTTTTCTTAACCAATCTTTTGCTTCTTTATATTTTTGCTCTGGCCTTTCTCCTGTAACAAATAGTGCTTCTGTGCAATTGTACTTTTTAGCCAATCTTGCTAATTCTCTTATTGTTTTTTCATCCATCAATGATAATTTTGTATCTTCTGGTTCTGCTTTGTAGGTACAATATGAGCAAGTATCTCTACATAAGTTAATAATATTGAAAAATGCCTTTTTTGAAAAACTAATCACTTTTCCTTTTTTATCGTCCCTTAGATTTGATGCTGTTTCAAAAATTACTTGTCTTGGAACCTCATCAATTAGTTCCAAGATCTGCTCTTTTTTGATCTCCTTTAATTCATTAATTTTATGAATTATTTCAAAATCAAACTGTAGATTACTCAATGTTTGAAAATTCAGTACGGTCTATTTAATTTTGTAGAAATCCTATCTGGGTCTTTCCTCAAGAACCATTGTCAATTCTAAAATTTCGCCATTTCTATTAACTGAAAGAATCATTTCATCCCCAATTGATTTTTCTCTTTGCAAATGGACTAAAATGTCTGAAATCTTCCTAACAGTTTTTCCATCAATTGATACTATGATATCTCCATCTATTGCAAATTCTCTGCCATCCACTTCTTTTGTTTCGCTAACACCTAACAACCCTGCTTCTTCTGCTGGACTTCCTTCAATTACTGATACCACCAAAAATCCCTTTGAACTATTCAATTCCCTCACTTCTGCAAGTTCTGGATCAACATCGGTTCCTGAAATTCCCATCCATGGATGTTTAAATTCACCTTTCTCGATTAGTATTGGTACTACTTTCTTTACTGTATTTGCTGGAACTGCAAAACCTATTCCTGAAAACTCACCTGTTGCCGATTGAATTGCAGTATTAATTCCAACTACTTCTCCTTTCATGTTGATTAGTGGTCCTCCAGAATTACCTGGATTTATTGCAGCATCTGTTTGAATTACATCTGGAATTGAATATCCTGATTCTTGTGGTAATAATCTTCCAATTTGACTCACAATTCCTGATGTCATTGAACCTGATAATCCAAATGGATTACCAATAGCTGCAATCTTTTCTCCCACTTTTAGTTTTGAAGAATCTCCAATCTTAATTGGCTGTATGTATGTGTTAGATGGATTGACTTTAACCACTGCAATATCTAAATCTCTGTCTCTACCTACTACGTCTCCAATGTATGCTTCTCCATCCAGAAATGTGACTGTAACTTTTTGTGCATCGCGAACAACATGTTGATTTGTGATAATATATCCCTCATCTGAATAAACAAACCCTGAACCCATACCTCCATCGGATTCACTTCTTAGGACATTGACCTGAACTACACTTTCTTCAGACTTCTCAAAAATATCAATTAACGAATATTCATAACTTCTTTCTGTTTCTGTTACTTCTCCAACGGTTTCTGCATAATTTCCATTTGTTACAATTAATTCTCCACCATCATTTTCTGACATCGAATTAAAAGATACAAAAACTGCAAAAACTATCGCTATGGTTGCAATCACGCCTCCGATTACAATACCATTATTTGCCATAAACAACTTAGTTCTTGATAAACTATAACCCTTACTGATTTCACTACACTTTGAGATAGTTTTGAGAAAATTCTTTTACAGAATATTTCCTACCTCTCCATGATACTGCAGTTGATTTGTTTGCTTGTAAAATACCTGCAAGAAATCCAAGTACCACGATAATACTTCCTATTGGTGCAAAAATTGAATTTGTTATGCTTAGGTTCAATCCCATCTTTGTTTCCATGATTGATGCTGCAAATACTGTAATTGTTGAAATTATTGAAGCGCTTAGCAAGGTTATGAATGATAAATTTGGTTCAAAAGCAATTATTGAATATCCAAGTATTGGTATCGGCATAAACAAAATGAATAGCACTGCAAAAAATACTCCTACTGCTGACGAAGAACTTTGATGATATAGTGGGACCATCAGACGTTTTAGCCCATTCCACATTTCTTTTGAACTACGTGAATAGAGTGCTTCAATAAGATGTTCTCCTCTCACCATCTTCAACGCATATCCTGATTCTTTTGTAATTTTTCCTAGGGCTCCATCTTCAATAATCTCTTGTTTGACCTTTTCATGTGTCCCAATTTCTTCATACACATTTCGTTTTATAATAAAAAAACTACCAAAGAAATAACCCACTTTCTTTTTTGGATTATTCACATTTAATGCTGAATATCTAGAATGTAGGAAAGTTGACAGCATAGGCAAAGTAATCTTTGTGATTTTGTCTATACAACGAAGTCTTGGAATCACTGTTAATGCATCGAGATTCTCTGATTGTAAATGTGACACTGATAATGTCATCACATTTTTTTCAAACTTTGTGTCTGCATCTGTAAATAGTAACACATCCCCCGTTGCTTTTTTGAATCCCTCCATACATGCCCAATTCTTTCCCATCCATTTTTCTGGTTTTTCTCTTGCACGAACATGAATTATCCTTGAATCCTCTTTTGCAAATTTTTCTATGATTTCCCCTGTTTTATCATCAGAGGAGTCATCGATTGCTATTATCTCAAAGTCACTATAATCTTGCATACTCAAAGTCTCTAGGCATTTTCCAATAAACTCCTCTTCATTTCTTGCAGGAAGTATCACTGATATTTTTGGAGTTGAAGTACTCTTATCCTCAAATTTGTCTAAAAATGGTGTTTTGGTAAATGACTGATACATTGAATGCATTAATGATAACCATGCAAGAAAAACTCCTACAAGTATGACTGTAAAAATAAAATTGAAGATATCTGTTGTGATATCTACCATTAATCTTCCACTTCTTTTTTGATTGCTTGCAAAGCCTGTTCTGTTCCACTCTTGATGTGTTTTTTTATCATTCCTGTAAACATACCCATCATACCTGAAAGTTTCACATTCCACATAGCTTCTAATTCACAAGAATCTCCATTATTTCTTAAAGTAAGAATTTTTTCGCCTACTATGACTCCTTCTGTAAACACAGCTTGAATTTTTTCTTTAGGTGTGATTTTAACTTCTTGTAAGCATTTTTGATCACGAAATGCAATTGTAATTTCTCGTGAAATATTATTTCCTTCTTTTGAAATATTTCTAACTTCTTTGGTTCCCTTCCAGAATTTTGGTTCATTATCTATATCTGAAATTATATCCCAAATTTTTTCTTGAGTTGAATTGATTGTAACTGATGTCTTAATCTCTGCCATATGCTACATCCAAAAAATGGAAAATATTAGCCTTATCCAATATTATCTGTCAAATTCTTCACACAAATTGTATAGGTCATTCATCTTGTGCATTTTTCCATTTTTTTCTAGTTCTTCATATTGCCTCTTAAGTTCATCATATTTCTGAACATCTCTTAAAATATTATTGAGAACTTTGCATGTTGTTGCCATTTTTTTCATCATTTCAGTTGTTTCCATAACAAAAATGTGATTTTGGAATTCTTAAGTCTTCAAATTAGTAATTAATTTTAAACCGTGATTATTTGCAATAGCATGGATAACATTTCATATGATGATTTCTCCAAATTGGATCTACGTGTGGCAAAAATCATTTCAACAGAAAAAATACCAGAAAAATCTCGAATTATCAAAGGTACTATCTCTCTTGGAAATGAAGAACGTGATGTCATAATTGGCGGTGCTCAATTCTATGATCCTGAAGATCTAATTGGAAAAACTGTAATTGTTGTTGCAAATTTAGAACCAAAAAAAATGGCTGGTGTTGAATCTAATGCTATGTTGTTGGCAGCTGATATTGATGACAAACCATTTTGGCTAACTGTCGATAATGATGTTCCTGAAGGAACAAAAATCAAATAATATCTACTCGTATACCATTAACTTCTTTTCTTCTAATAATGCATGTAGATTATTTACCGAGCGATAAACATCTGGTTCTTTCTTTGCACCTGTACACACAAGCTTACCTGATGAAAACAGAAGTATTACTGTTTTTGGATCAAGCATTCTATGAATCAATCCTGGAAATTGTTCTGGTTCATACATACTTCTTGGTAAAGTTCTTGCAGCTTGTTCCAAATGAATTCTTCCTCCAAGATTAATTGAAGCAACAATATTTTGAATTGTTACGACAGCATTTTTTTTCACTTTCACGTTACCTTTTCTCAATTTCTCAACTACGGTTTTCACAGCATTTTTTGACATTTGTTCTGATTTTGCACCTGTACACACCATCTTACCTGAAGTAAAAATCAATGTTGCAGTTTTTGGACTCTTTAATCTAAAAACTAATCCTGGAAATTGGTCTGGATGATATTCTACATCTGGAAATTTCTTTGTTATGTCATTCAAATCCATTTTTTGATCAACAGTAGCTGATGCTACCACATTTTCAATACTAATGATAGGTTTTGTTTGTGGCATACCCAAATGTAAAAAATATCATTAATAAAAATACTCGTGAAATTAGTATATTTTTTGAATCTAGATGGATATGGTTAAATTACAAATTCAAAGAAACTGATTGTTAGGATATGGAATTTAATTTTGATGAATTTGTGGCTTGGGTTGGAGAGGACACTGACACACTGATGATGCTAATTTGGATCATCCCTGTAATTATCTTTGTTTTCTATGGCCAACGTATTCAGCTTATCATCTCTTCAAATGAAATTAAAAAAGAAATTGAAAAATTAGAGGAATACACTACATCAACAAAAAAAGAATTTCTAAAATATGTTAAAAATAATCTCACATCATCTTCGGACCCTGAAAAAAAACTGGACAGTTTCTTTGACTATTTCACAATCATGCCTGTAGATCTAGATCCTAATGGAATAATTTCTAAAATAAATCATCTAGTTCGTTCAAGAGAAGATTTCATTAGATTGCAAATTAACAATATGTTCAAAGATCTATCTTCTGTTGAACTATCAAAACTCCAAAATTTGCTAGAAATTGTAACCACCTTACAATTATTCCATAAGCATACTCGACATCTATACCTCACTGCAAAAAAACAAAAGAATTTTCCACTTATTCTTCCATTGCAAATGATGATTCCATTTCTCATGGAAGAAGCTGAAGCACTAAAAGACGCAATGGCTGCCATTAAGCATAATCAACCTATTGGTGATAGCATTGGACCGATGATTGTTGGGGAATTGATGCTAGATACAAAAAAAGAAAACGTAGCATTTGAAACCGTATCATCTAAAAAAACGTTTGAAGACAGAGAATTAATCTTGTTAAAGGCAGAAGGACCTAATGCAACTGTTGGTCGTCCTGGTGATGGTTTTGAAAAAATCATATCTACAAAGAAACCAGATCTTGTAATCATGATTGATGCTTCATTAAAACTAGAAGGAGAAGATTCTGCATCAATTGCAAAAGGCTTTGGTGCTGCTATTGGTGGAATTGGTACAGAACGATTCAAGATTGAAGAAATTGCAACAAAAAACAATATTCCCATACTTGCACTTGTTGTAAAACAATCTATCTATGAAGCAATAACCTTGATGACTGATGATATTGCAAATCAAGCTGAAACTGTAAAAGAAGAATTATTCCAGATGATTAGAGAGAATACACAATCTGGACAATCTATTCTGGTAATAGGTGTTGGAAACACAATCGGGGTTTCACAATGAAAAAATCAGAACGTATACTTTCTACACCCTACACTTTTCTAAAATGCCAATCATGTAAGATCACCATGAAACGCAAGTTTGAAGACGGTGACATTGTATTTTTAGTAACTCAAAGTTGTTCGGATTGTGATGGAAAAATGATGATCACAAAAATTTTTGGCGAATCTATGGATTAGTTGTAATAGTTACCCCATTTTCATTTGGAATGAATGTGTGCTCTGCTTGAGCAACCCTTTCTCCATTTCCTTCAACTAATACTGGGTATGCGTGAACAGCTTTTTTCTTTACAAGAATTTCCAATAATCTTCTTGCATCTTTTTCTTCCCATTTCTCTAATAACCATCGTAGTGCAAATGGTAACAAATTGAAGTTATTCCAAATGTAATCTAACATTTCATCTGCTTCCTTATCTTTTGTCTTTTTCCTTGATGCTAGGGCAAAGATATTTTTCACTTTTCCTTCATGAACAAACCCTAATCCTTCTCCAGTAGTTACAAATGGCTCACATGCAAATGCTTGCCCTTCTTGGAATGTGAATGAACCTATTGACCAAATGTTTGGAACTGATCTTCCTGCATGAATTGTATATTGTTCTAATGAATGTCCACTAAGATTTCCAATTGGTATTAATCCTAAATCTTTGATTGTTTTTTCAATTGTTCGTCCTACGTCACTTGATTTAACACCAACTTTCATCATTGACATTGCATTGTTTAATGCAGATTCTGCACCTTGAACAAGTGTATCATATTGTGGATTATAACAAACAGTAACTGCCGTATCTGCAATGTATCCGTCAATTTGTGCACCAAGATCTATTTTTACAAGATCGTCTTCTGTAATTGTTAATTCATCATTTGGCTCTGCTGTATAATGTGCTGCTACTTCGTTTATACTTGTATTAACTGGGAATGCACATTTGGCACCTCTTTTTCTGATCTCACTTTCAACATATTCACAAATCTCAAAAACTGTTTTTCCAACCCAATCTGTGTTTCTAACATTTTCTCGAACTTCTCCTGCAATTTTTCCTGCTTTAATATAATCCTCATATGCCATGCGCTATCTCTGATTAACTCATTTAAAATCTATTGTCTTAAATTGGGCAATTGTTTTTGTTCGCTGGGAGCGTGGTCTAGCTTGGTATGATTCTGCGTTTGGGACGCAGAGGTCGCGCGTTCAAATCTCGCCGCTCCCATTTAATTTTTATACAATAGAATCTGATTTTACACGTCAAACGATGAAGAAGAGTTAGAGTTTTCGATTTTCGAAATAACAATTGGCTCTGAGTTTGGCATTATCTTTTTATCAATACTTTTCATTACAAAATTACTTGGCTTTCGTACGAAGAGATTTTCTATTAATTGCAGGGGTTTTGTTTACTCTGATTGGATTGATGGGTGTTGGTCTTCCTCCCATCTATGCTATAATCATATCAATTGTAATCTACTTTGGAATTCGGGTGTTAATTGGAAGGCGCAAGAAAATGATTGAAAGAGATGTAGGTGAAGGCATATGTGCAAAATGCGGGTCAAAAATCAAAAACCAAAAATGTCCCATCTGTGATAGAAAAAAATCCTAAAATGAATGATTTCTACGTGCAGTTTATACTAATTCACGCCTAAGATATGAAATTGTACTCAAAAACACATAAGACTTTGACAAACGGATCAACTTTTTCTCAATTTGATTCTATTATTAGTAAAAAATGGATATATGATTAGTAAATGCATTTGAAAAATCACCTATTATTTGGCCTAATGGCAATTATTCTGTTAGGTGGAACTATAACTCCTGGTATGGGACAAAGTATCAATGAATCCCAAATTAAGATTAATGAAATTGAAATTAATCCTGCAGGTTCAGATGCCGGTTTAGGTAGTGGCGGTTCTGGAATTAATTCAAAAACAACAGAAGGAATATCTGGCAGTCAAGAATATGTGGAGCTTTTTAATCCAACTCAACAAGAAATTGATATTAGTGGATGGTTGTTAGTCCCAACCGCAACCTGGAAAGAATATGAAATTCCTGCTAATACTATTATCCTACCTGAATCATTTCTAGTTTTTACACATGTTAATTATTGGCTTAAAGATTTTGGAGATTCAATTTCTCTTTATGATGACAATGGAAATCTAATTGATGAGACTCCTATCTTGAAGGACCAAGATGATTCAGGAACTTCTTGGCAAAGAATTACTGATGGCATTGATACTAACTCTATTTCTGATTGGGAATTAAAACGCATGACTCCCAAAAGCTCAAATGGTAAGGTAGTGGAAACTCAAACTACTGAGTTTTTCTTAACTGGTGAAATTGACAAATCTAGTTATGTTCTTGGGGATAATCTAATAATTTCTGGTACTATTTCTGAAATACTAACTTCTCCCTCAACTCTTTCTTCCGAAATTATAAAAATCAATATTAGCGGTCCAAATTATTTTAAAAACTTAGCAATCTTCCCAGATCGAGATCTTAATTTTACAACTAGTTTAAGTTTACAATCTGTTTTAGGATTTAACGAAGGTGAATATCAAGTAGAAATTACATATGGTGAATACAACTCTACTATTGACTTCTCTATAAATGAAGAAGTCACTTCATCAACATCTGCCCAAAATGACTCTGAAGTAGTTGATATATTCACTAACAAGTCTAATTATATCCCTGGTGAGGATGTTGTTCTTTCTGCATCTACTGATTCATCGATTGAATTTGGAGGACTGGAATATGTTGTTAAAGATCCAAATGGTGACACTGTTTTTTCTGGAATTATATTTCCTAACTCTGAATTCTCAACAGTCTTCAAACAAGGTGGTGGTCAATTATATCCATTTTCAACAGAATTGTACATGTCTCCAGTAAATCCTATTTATGGTACATATGAAATTCATGCAGATTTTAAGGCCCAAAATGCTTTTGCTGTAGACACTACAATATCTGCAACAACAACGTTTAATCTAGTTCAAGACATAAAGGAAGATACTGCAATATCTCTGTCTACTGATAAAGAGGTCTATTCTCTTGATGATATAATCAAAGTTACTGGACGCAGCAATTATGTTTGGACTGATGATCTAGAATTATCGATAAAACAAACAAACATTCTATCTAAGGATGCAGTTGGTGGTGATTCTAGATATGTTGCATTATCTCCATTTGACTTGACTGAATTTGTACCTCTAGATGGTGATGGACGCTTCTCGTTTGAATTCAAATTGGTAGATGACACATCAAAAATTGAAAACTATGCTCATTTACATGGTTATTATAAAATCACTGTTTCTGAATATTTTGGTGAATCATCTCTAATTGTCAAAGTTGTAGATAATCCTGAAAACTTTATTGAAGAAAGAACTCCACTAGGTCTAAAAACTAACAAGTCTAATTACATTCTTGGTACAAAACTAGAAATTTCTGGTACCATATTGGATTATGATTATAAACCAACTAGTAATTTACGTAATTCTGTCGAAATCACAATCTCTGACTCTAATGGAAAGACTATTTCATATCTTGACCATCAAGGTAATCCTGAAGGTAACAACTGTTTCTCAAATGACTGTGAACAATTTAGAAAAACATTAATCTATACTGCACTACCTGATCAGGTTGGTAGTTTTTCACTAGATCTAATTCTACAACCTAACCAATTTGATTACGGTGATTACACA